>JBAQHA010000424.1:0-4010 GCA_049288075.1 Oricola sp. | reverse complement strand
GACCTGGAAGGAGATCTCGGCCGCGGCGGGCCTGTCGGAAGTCTTCGTCGTCTCGGCATGCCTCGGCCAGAACTCGCTGCCGGCGGATGCCGCTGCGAAGGTGGCGACCTTCCTCGATCTCGGCAATCGCGCCAAGGACGTGGAAATCGCGCTGCAATTGCCGCCGAAGAAGGGCCAGGAGGCCGAGTCCGTTTCCAAGGATCCGCTGATCTACCGCTTCTTCGAGATCATCTATGTCTACGGCGACACGATCAAGGAACTGATTCACGAGGAATTCGGCGACGGAATCATGAGCGCGATCGACTTCGATCTCAAGATCGATCGGATCGAGAACCCGAAGGGTGATCGCGTGAAGGTATCGATGACGGGCAAATTCCTGAAATACAATCAATGGTAACACGTCACGACCGGCCCCGTGACCGATCGCGACAGCGTGAAACGGCATCGGGACTGGTCATGAGCCGCGGGTGCTGTCCCGAGGCACCGCCCTGCTACACGACGTTTCGCTCGCGATAGGTCTGCAGGAACGAGCGGATGCGCGGGTCGGCGGGGTCGGCGCCAAAGATCTCGGCCGGCGGGACGCAGGCGACGAGGCGGCCGTGGTCGAGGAAGGCGACGCGGTCGGCGACGTGGGCGGCGAAGCCCATCTCGTGCGTCACTACCACCATGGTCATGCCTTCCGCCGCCATCGCCTTCATGACGTTGAGCACCTCGCCGACCAGTTCCGGATCGAGGGCGGAGGTCGGCTCGTCGAACAGGATGACGCGCGGCTCCATCGCGATGGCGCGGGCGATCGCTACGCGCTGCTGCTGTCCGCCCGACAGCGCCGAGGGGTAGTTTCCGGCCTTGTCGGAGAGGTTGACCTTTTCGAGCGCGGCCATCGCGCGTTCGCTTGCCTCGGCCTTCGTCATTGCCTGCACTTGGACGAGGGCCTCGGCAACGTTGCCGAGCGCCGACATGTGCGGCCACAGGTTGAACTGCTGGAACACCATGCCGATGTGGCGGCGCTGTTCGCGCAGCCGGCGTCCCGGCAGCGGCCGGCGCGGCGAGGTCGAGCCTTCCTGCCAGCCGATCAGTTCGCCGTCGAGACGGACCTCGCCGTCCTCGTAGGCCTCGAGGAAGTTCAGGCAACGCAGAAGCGTGCTCTTGCCCGAGCCGGACGGCCCGATCAGGCAGGTCACCTCTGACTTGTTGACGTCGAGGTCGATACCGGACAGCGCCTGGAAGGTGCCGTAGCGCTTGCCGAGGCCGCGCGCGGTGATGATGGGCCGGGCAATACTTTCCGTTTCGGTCATGGCCGTTATCCGATCTGCCGTGTTGGGCCGGTCAAGTTCGGCGGAGATGGCGCGTCACGCGCAACTCCACCCGCTGGCCGAGCCACGAGGTGAATTCCACCATCGCCCAGTAGAACAGCGACAGCACGAGGAAGGGTTCGACATAGGTGAAGGTCTCGGCGGCCATTGTCTGCGTCTCGTAGAGCAGTTCCGGCACGGTCACGACCGACAGGATCGCCGTTTCCTTGGTCAGGATGATGACGAAATTCGTCAGCGGCGCGGTGATCGAGACCAGCATCTGCGGCAGCACGATGCGGCGCACGATCGACCATTCGGAAAAGCCCACGCAGCGCGCCGCCTCGTACTGGCCCTTCGGCGTCGACTGGAAGCCGCTGCGGAAGATCTCTGCGAAATAGGGGCTGCCATAGACGACGAAACCGATGATGCCGGCCTGCACCGGGGTTAGCAGCAGGCCGACATAGGGTCCGCCGTAATAGAGGATGAAGAGCTGGATCATGAAGGGTGTGCCGCGCACGATCTCGACATAGGTCTGCAGCAGGGCGCGCAGCCAGCGGCCGGACCACTGGTAGAGGCAGGCGATAAGGAAGCCGAGCGCCATGCCGCCGATCGAACCGGCGATCCAGCACAGGATGGTGACGCCGAAACCATGCAGAAGGGCTGGGCCGTAGCGGACGAAGAGATCGAGTTCCATCGCCGCCTCACGCCCTGCCCGTTTGCAGCCGGTTTTCCGCCAGCCGCCCGGCATAGGCCAGGATCGCGTTGATGACGAAATAGATCGCGGCCGCGGCGAGATAGATCTCGAGCGGCCGGTAGGTCTGGCCGGTGATGTTCTGGGCGACGCGGGTCAGTTCGCCGATGCCGACCACGGAGGCGAGCGAGGACACCTTCACCAGCAGGATCAACTCGTTCATGTGCGAGGGCAGGCCGATGCGCAGCGCTTGCGGAACCAGGATTCGGCGCCACAGCGAGAAGGGCGCGATGCCCAGCGCGTCGGCGGCCTCGCGCTGACCTATCGGGATGGCCTGAAGGGACCCGCGCAGGATCTCGGCATTGTAGGCCGCCGAGCACATGCCGATCGACAGGAAAGCGGCCACAGTCGCCGGCAAGTCGATGCCGGCATAGGGCAGGATGTAGAAGAATGCGAGCAACTGCACCAGCAGCGGCACGCCGCGGAAGAAGCTGATGTAGAGCCCGGCGAGCGAGTGCAGCCAGGCACGGCGTGACAGCCGCGCGGCGCAGACAAGGACGCCGAGCCCGAGACCGACCAGCATGCCGGCAAACGAGATCATGATCGTCCAGCGCGCCGCCGCCAGCAGATAGGGCAGGTTGTGCGTGATCACCTGAAGGGAAAAATCCACGGCCCCTCTCTCCGGTTCAAGCTAATGGAAACCAGCCCGGCGCGGGAGCGCCGGACCGGGATAGTCCGATTATTGCACGGCCGGCATTTCGGTCGGCAGGTCGGGCGCTGTGCCGAGCCATTTCTCGTTGATCGCCTTGAGGCGGCCGTCGGAATGCATCTTCAGGAGCGCGTCGTTGATTGCGGCGACCAGGCTGGCGCTGTCGTCGCCCTTGCGCGCAACCCAGGCGAAGTATTTCGGATCGCCGAAGGGCGGCGTGACCAGCGCGAAAGTCTCCGGACGCTCGACGGCGGCGTAGCCCATCAGCGGCATGGAGTTGGCGACTGCCTGGATGCGGCCGGCGGCGAGGTCGGCCAGCGCCTCGTCGATGTTGACATATTCGCGGATGTCGACGGGCTGCGGCAGCTTGGCGGAGAAGGCCTTGAGCTGTTCGAGCTGGGCCGAACCCTTCTGCGAACCGGCTGCCTTGCCGGCGATGTCCTCCGGCTTGGTGATGGAGTCGTCGCCGGCCTTCTTGGCGAGCGCGACGGTGGCGTTGCCCATCGGCAGGGTGAAGGAGTAGCGCTCCACGCGCTCGGCGGTGATCGTCACCGGCGCGTTGACGATGTCGAACTTGCCCGCTTCGAGGCCCGGCAGAATCGACTGCCACGGCAGGTCGAGGAACTCGACCTCGACGCCCAGTTCCTTGGCGACTTCGGTGAAGAGGTCATGGCAGATGCCCCGGTACTCGCCATCCTTGAGGATGTCGAAAGGCGCGAAGTGCATCTCGGTCGCGGCAACGATCTTGCCCTTGGCCTTGATGTCGGCGAGCTGGTCGGCGTGCGCGGGCACGGAGAGGCCGAGCGCGACGGCGCTGGCGGCGAGCATTCCAATTATTTTCCGGAGTCTCATGACGTTGTTCCCTCTGTAAGTTGTACTCGGGTTTCGGACCGAGCGACTGTGATTGTTTCCGGTTTCTTGTGCAACGCACAATCCGCCGTCGTCAGTTTCCGAGGATCGCGGGGAGCCTCAGTCCCTGTTCGCGCGCACAGTCGAGCGCGATTTCGTAGCCGGCGTCGGCGTGACGCATCACGCCGGTGGCCGGGTCGTTCCAGAGCACGCGGGCGATGCGGGCATCGGCTTCAGGCGTGCCGTCGCAGCAGATCACCATGCCGGAATGTTGGCTGAAGCCCATGCCGACGCCGCCGCCATGATGCAGCGACACCCAGGTCGCGCCCGAGGCGCAATTGAGCAGGGCGTTCAGGAACGGCCAGTCAGAGACGGCGTCCGAGCCGTCCTTCATCGCCTCGGTCTCGCGGTTCGGTGAGGCAACCGAGCCGGAATCGAGGTGATCGCGACCGATGACGATGGGTGCTTT
>JBAQHA010000423.1:0-2388 GCA_049288075.1 Oricola sp. | reverse complement strand
GTCTTCAATTCGTCGAAACGCTGCGAGATCGCCTGGGCGACCGGGATCGAGCGCGCCGTGGCGAGCGCGCAATAATCCATGCCGGGGCAGGCGATGATATCCGAGACCAGGCCGATATTGGCCGTCGCCAGTCCTGCTTCGCGCAGGATCTCGTAAACCGCCGGAATATCGGCCTTGCGCACATGCGGCAGGATGATGTTCTGCTCGTGCGAAACGCGCAATTCGTCATGGCCGTAACGCGCGGCGATGTCTGCGAGCACGCGCATCTGATCTGCCGTGGCGTCGCCCGGCGTGCCTCCGACCGGCTTAAGCGACACCGAGACGATGCCATAGGCCGGGTTCTTGTGCTCCGCGACGTTGGTTTCGACGAAGGATCGGAAGGCCGGATTGGCGTCCTGCGCCTGATCGAAGCCGAGCGAGCGCGTGTTGTCGAACAGCGGCGGCGCGAAGCTCTCCTCGATTTGTGCGACGAGGTTCGCCGGCACGCCCGGGAAGTCGCGCTTCTGGCGGATGAACGCCCCCTCGATCTGATCCCGGATTTCATCCAGCCCAGTCTCGTGGACGAGGATCTTGATGCGCGCCTTGTACTTGTTGTCGCGCCGGCCCGACAGGTTGTAGACCTGCAGCACCGCCTCCAGGTAGGGCAGCAGGTCGGCCTTGGGCAGGAACTCGCGCACGACCTTGCCGATCATCGGCGTGCGGCCGAGCCCTCCGCCAACGATCACCTCGTAGCCCGGCTCTCCGGCTTCGTTGCGCACCATGCGCAGGCCGATGTCGTGCGCCTTGGTCACCGCGCGATCGTTCGGCGCGCCGGTGATCGCGATCTTGAACTTGCGCGGCAGGTACTGGAATTCCGGATGGTCGGTCGACCATTGCCGCAACAGTTCCGCCGTCGGGCGCGGATCCTCGATCTCGTCGGCGGCGGCGCCGGCGAAATGGTCCGCCGTCACGTTGCGGATGCAGTTGCCCGAGGTCTGGATCGCATGCATGCCGACATCGGCCAGCAGGTCGAGAATGTCCGGAATGTCCTTCAGTCGCGGCCAGTTGAACTGGATGTTCTGGCGCGTGGTGAAATGGCCGTAGCCCTTGTCGAAGCGCTCGGCGATCAGCGCCAGCTGGCGCATCTGGGTCGAATTGATCGTGCCATAGGGAATCGCGACGCGCAGCATGTAGGCGTGCAGTTGCAGGTAGACCCCGTTCTTCAGTCGCAGCGGCTTGAACTCGTCTTCGGTCAGCGAGCCGTCGATGCGGCGCTCCACCTGTTCGCGGAATTCCGCGACCCGGTTGCGCACGAAGGCTTCGTCGAATTCGTCGTAGCGATACATGGATCAGGCTCCTGCCTGCTTACCGTGGAAGTAATTTGACGGTCCGCGGGTGCGGAACGCTTCGCGGAAATGTACCGGCTGCGGGCGATGGTCGTCGCCCATCACCGTTTCGGCGAGATAGGGCCCGACGACCTTGTCCTGCTGCGCTTCTGCCGCGGCGAGTATTTTCTCGGCCGCATCCTGCGAATAGGCGACGACGGCGTCGCCATGCTCGCGCGACCAACCGTTTCCGGCGGTAAAATAGACGGCGTCGCCCTCGATGAGGTCGTTGGCGGTGACGATCTGAGGCTTGTAATCGCGAGCCATATCAAAGCACTCCCGCTATTTCGTGAATCCGGTTGGCAGCGACTTGAACCGCTTTGTCAGCCTTGCGCGCTTCCATGCCGTAGAGCAGGACGGCCGGGCCACTGACGCCGGCTTCCGCCAGCGCCTCGGGCAAGGCAAGGATCGTCGTCGCGATGGTTTTCTGGTTGGCGCGCGACGCGTTCTCGACCACCGTGACCGGCGTGCCGGCGGCCGCGCCATGCATCATCAGCCGGCCGCGCAGGAAATTTGCGGCCTTGACGCCCATATAGATCGCCGCGCCCGAGCCGGCTTTCGCCAGTTCGCGCCAGTCGTGTTCGGCGAAGCCCTCGACGTCGCGGCCGGTCGCGATGCGCACCGATGCGTTGCGGCCGCGCCGGGTGAGCGAGATACCGGCGGAAGCGGCGGCGGCGGATGCGGCGGTGATGCCCGGCACGATCTCCCAGGAAATGCCGGCTGCGTCGAGCGCGTCGAGTTCCTCGTCGAGCCGGCCGAAAATTCCGGGGTCTCCGGATTTCAGCCGGGCCACCTGCGCGCCCCTGGCGGCGTGTTCCACCAGCAGGGCGTTGATGTCCTCCTGGTTCCAGGACGGGCCGTAGCCGGTCTTGCCGACCTCGACGATGACCGCCTCGCGGCGCGCCAGTTCGATGACCGCCTGCGGCACCAGCCGGTCGTGCAGCACGACGTCGGCCTCGTGGATCAGGCGCCGCGCCTTGACCGTCAGCAGGTCCGGGTCGCCGGGGCCGGCGCCGATCAGCGC
>JBAQHA010000422.1:0-5067 GCA_049288075.1 Oricola sp. | reverse complement strand
AGCGGCGCGCCGGCGCGTGCGGCGGCGGCTTGCAGCGCCGAGATGCCGGGCGAGACCTGAATCGCGATCCGCCGCGCGGCGTCCGAGACGCCTTTTTTGTCGATCAGCTCGAACACCAGCGTCGCCATGGCGTAGATGCCGGCGTCGCCCGAACAGACCAGCGCGACCTCCCGACCCTCGCCCGCCAGTTCCATCGCGTGGCGGACGCGGTCCTCCTCCTTGCCGAGGTCGAAACCGTGCCGCGTCTTGCCCGCCGCAAGCGGGCCCAGCAGGTCGAGATAGAGCGAATAGCCGACGAGATCGCTGGAGGCCGTAACCATGCGGCTGACCTCCGGCGAGCGCCAGCCTTCAAAGCCCGGCCCGATGCCGACGACGCAGAGCGTTCCCCGCGCGCGGCCCGGCATCGTCGCGTTCGTGAACGGCTCCGTCGCGCGCGCTACCGCGCAGGTGGCCCGCGCCGATTTGTGTTTTTCTACCGCCAGTTCGCCCAGCGCGCCGGCGGCTGCAAGGGCCGCGCCTTCGGCGACGCCATGGCAGCCCACTTCGGAAAACACCACGTCGGACGGGTTCCTGAGCCGCGGAGCTTCCTTCTCCAGCGTTGCCGCGTCGAAGAACCGGGCCGGGACCCCGAAATGCGCGGCCACGGCATGAACCGCCGCCTCGTCGGCCTTCACGTCGATGGACGCCACAACGCCGACAGCCAGCGGCGAGAGGCCCGCGTCGTGCAGCACCTTGTCCGCAAGCGCGACCGCCTCGGCCGGATCGCAGCCGCGTTCGCAGCCGATCCCGAGGGCGAGCCGTCGCGGATGATAAACCAGTTCGTTCGCCGCCGGCTCCCGCGACTCGTCCGTAACCGTCAGGGCAACCTGTCCGTTGCCCGCCAGCAGCAGTCCGCTCCGTGACAGCCATGCCGCCTCGCCGTCAAGTACGGCTTTCGCCCCCGCCAGCAGGTCGGCCATCGCCGTCTTGGCGTTCTCGGGATTGGCCAGCGTATAGCCTTCCGGCGGCGCATCCAGCGCCACACCGAAGCGCAGGTCGCCCGCCGTCGTCACAGCCGCGCTGCCGCCGAGCGAAAGGGCGATTTCCTGCGCAAGGACGTTGGCGCCGTGGTGCCCGCCGAGCAGCGGCACGGCGACGTGTCCGTCCTCGGAGACCGCCACGACCGGCGGCTCCTCCTGTTTGGCGGAGAGCAACGGCGCAAGAATGCGGATCACCGCCCCCGACGCCATGACGGCGACGATCGGTACATGGTCGAGGAACAGCGCCTGCATATGCGTCTTCGCGTCGTCGAACGGCACGATGCCCTCCGCCTGCGCCACCCGCTTGCGTGCGCCGTGGATCACGCCGCCGGTCACGCCACGGATCGTCTCGGCGACGGGCATCGCCGCGTCGCTCAGGATCACGATGGCCGGAGCCAGCCGTTCAGTCAGCATCGTAAGCCCTTCCGGCCGGCAGCGCGCGGATCCAGTCCTCCGCGCCCTTGTAGATCAGGATCATCGAAAAATACGGAGCGCTGTCCGCGTCCACATGCGCCAGCGGCAGCACGCGCTCCTCCGCCCGGCTGACGCGCTCGCAATAACCCGCCATGTCGAGCAGGCCGAGCCGGTCGAGCAGCGCCTTGATGCGGTTGAAATGCCGGCCGACCTTCATGATCGCAATCGCGTCGGCCGCCCGCAGCAGAACTTCCATTTCCGGGTCGGACAGCGGGCCGGGAACGACGGTCAATACGTCATTGCGCGCCGCGAGCGGCTTTTGCATCGCCGCCGCCGAGGCCATCACCGAGGATACGCCCGGCACGATCTGCGCCGGATAGCGCCCGCCCAGCCGCTTGAACAGATACATGAACGAACCGTAGAAGAACGGGTCGCCCTCGCACAGCACGGCCACGTCGCGGCCTGCTTCGAGATGGGCGGCGACCTCGTCCGCCGCCTTGTCGTAGACCTCCGCCGCCGGAAACCGCTCGGTGCGCATCGGCACGACGATCGGCACCTCGATCTGCCCGCCGCTCAGATACCCCGCGACGATCGCGCGCGCGAAACTGTCGCCAGTGTCCGGCGCCGGATAGGCGACGACCGGCGCGGCGCAAAGGATGCGGTGCGCTTTCAGCGTCAGGAGTTCCGGATCGCCCGGCCCGACGCCCAGTCCGTAGAGCGTCCCTTTCATGGCTTCTTCGACCACGCCCACTGGATCACCGCCATCGACGGCTTCCAGCCGCTGAACGGCCCGACCGGTTCCGCCGTCTCGACCGAGATTCGCTGCAACTCGCCGCCATGGCGCCGGTAGGCATCCAGCAGCACAGCCTCGCTTTCCAGCGTCACCGCATGGGCGACCAGCCTGCCATGCGGCTTCAGCGCATCGATGCAAGCCTCTATCGCGACTCCGGAAATCCCGCCGCCGATGAACGCCGCGTCCGGCGCGGGAAGCCCCGCCAGCGCCTCCGGCGCGATGCCGTCGATCAGTTTCAGTTTCGGCGCGCCGAGTTTCAGCGCGTTTTCTTGCGACATCGCCCGGCGCTTCTCCTGCGGCTCGACGCCATAGGCGATCGCCTCGCGCCCCGCCCGCATCCATTCGATGGCGACCGAGCCGCAGCCGCAGCCGATATCCCACAGCACGCCGTCACGGACCGGCACGAGCTTGGCGAGCGCCAGCGCGCGCGCCGTCCGCTTGGTGATCTTCCCGTCATGGACAAACGCGTCGTCCGGCAGGCCGGTGCGCGGATAGACCTGCGCGTCCGGACCGGCGATGCACTCGACCGCCAGCACGTGGAAATCCGGCACGATGACGTTCCAGCTTTCCGCCACGCCCTCGAACCGGGCCTCGTCCTTGCCGCCCAGCGCCGCCAGCACGGTCAGCTTCGACGGCCCGTAGCCACGATCGGTCAGCAGTTTCGCCACCGTCGCCGGCGACGTCGCGTCCTTGGTCAGGAGGATCAATCTCGCGTCGGGCAGGAACCACGGGACCACCTGCTCGGCGGCGCGGCCATGCACCGTCAGCGTCTCCACGTCGGCAAGCGACCAGCCCATCCGGCAGGCGGCGAACTGGAACGCCGACAATTGCGGATGGAAGACAATCTCGTCTGCGGGAATGGATTTCAGGATTTTCGCGCCGACCGAGAACCACAACGGATCGCCCGTCACCAGCACCACGATCCGCTTGCCCTTCTGGGCGCGGATCGCCTCGATCATCGCGTCGAAGGGCGACGGCCATGCGATGCGTTGCGCGGTGATGTTCGGCGCCAGCGAATGATGCCGGTCCCCGCCGACGATCACCTCGGCTTCCTCGACCAGCTTGCGCGCCTGCGGCGACAGCCCGTCGAAACCGTCTTCGCCGATGCCGACGATGTGCAGCCAGGGCTCGTGCGACTTTGGCGCGCTCATGTGTTCAGGCCTCCCGCCAGCCCGTTGACGGCGGCCTGCGCCATCGCCGTGCCGCCCCAGCGCCCGAGCAGCGTGATGAAGGGAATGCCGCGCGGATTGTCGGCCAGTTCCTGCTTCGATTCCGCCGCGCCGACGAACCCGACCGGAAAGGCGATGATCGCAGCGGGCTTCGCCCCGCCCGCATCGATTGCCTCCAGCAGCCGGAACAGCGTCGTCGGCGCATTGCCGATGGCGACGACCTGGCCTTCGAGCCGCCCGCCCCACAGGTCGACCTGCGCCGCCGCCCGCGTCATCCGGTTCTGCTTCGCATGGGCCGCGACCTCCGGATCGGAGATCGCGCAATGCAATTCGCACCCTTTCGGCAACAGGTGCTTCATCACGCCGTGGCGCAGCGTCTCGACGTCGCAATAGATGTCGGCCCCGGCATCCAGCGCCTCGCGCACCGCCTCGGCAATGTCGCCCGAAAACCGCAGGTCGCCGAGGATTTCCGGCATGCCGCAGGCATGCACGACCCGCGTCGCCACGGGCCGGATCGCCTCGGGCAGCGCATGCAAGGCTTGTACCCGCGAAATCGTCTCGAACGACTTCGCATAGATCGCCTCCGGCTCGCGGATGTAATCCATCATGCCGCCCGCTCAGCCCCTCGCCTTTTCCATGCTCTTCGGCCCGAGCGGATGGTTGGCGTGCGGATAGGGATGGTGATGGCCATGATCGTGGTCATGATCGTGGCAATGATCGTGATCGTGCGCATGCACGGGCGTCCATTCGATGCCGTGTTGCTTGCAGAATGCCTCGTCGCGGCAGCGCCCGTCGCAGTCGCCGTTGCAGGGGCAGTTCTTCGGCGCGCCGCCGACGCCCTCGACGTGATGGTGATGGCTTTCCTGCGCCCGCCCGACATCCGCCTCGAAGCCCAGCACCTGCTCGCGATACTTGCACATCTGGCAGTTCATGTTGTTGGCGCCGTCGAGTATCTCGCGCACCCGGTCGACGAAACTCTCGATGACGAGGTCGTGGTCGTTCAGATAGGGCGCCTTGAGGAACTCGATGCCCGGATTATCCGCCGCCACCTCGTCGGTCTGCGAATATATGCGCTTCACCAGCACGCCGGTGAACAGGAAATAGGGAAACACCACGATGCGCCGGTAGCCGAGCTTCGCCGCGTGCTCCAGCGCCGGCTTGACCAGCGGAAAGGTGACGCCCGAATAGGCAGTCTCGCCCCAGCCGAAACCCATGCCTTCCCACAGCATCCGCATCACCTTGGCGACGTTGGAATTGGCGTCGGGATCGGACGCGCCGCGCCCGACGACGACCAGCATCGTCTCCGCCATCGGCACGTCGGACGGATTGGCGTCGAGCGCCTCGCGGATCCGTTCACCCGCGGCCCGGATCAACTTCAGGTCGATGCCGAGTTCGCGGCCGTAATCGATTCTGACGTCACGGTTTTTCGCCTGGTAGCTGTTGAGCACCGAGGGAATGTCGTTCTTGGCGTGGCCGGCGGCGAACAGCATCCCCGGCACGGCGAGGACATGCGTGACGCCTTGATCCTTCAGCGCGTCGAGGCCCTTGTGCAGCACCGGATTGGCGAATTCGAGATAGCCGTATTCCACCGGCCATTGCGGAAAGCGCTCGCGCAGGCGGATCGCCAGCTTGGAGAACTCGCCGACCGCGTTCTGGTTGCGGCTGCCATGGC
>JBAQHA010000421.1:0-7140 GCA_049288075.1 Oricola sp. | reverse complement strand
TCGTCGACGAACATGCGGCCGGCCTCGACCCGGGTGGTTTTAGCGTTGGTGATCCACTTGATGTGGCGCTCGCGCAGCGCACTCTCCAAAAGTCCTTTGGTGTCGCCGACGCCGTCGAGGCCGAGATGGCCGATATAGGGCTCCGAAGTGACGAAGGTCATCGGCACCTTGTCGCGGATTTTGGCGTCGCGCAGCGCCTTGTCGAGGATGAAGGCGAATTCGTAGGCCGGGCCGAAGCACGATGCGCCCTGCACCGCGCCGATGATCACCGGACCCGGCTTGGCGACCAGCTTGTCGAAGACGCTCTTCGCCTGGACCGCATGATCGACATGGCAGACCGACTGCGTGTTGTGCTCCGGTCCGAGACCTTCGATCTCGTCGAAGGCGAGTTCCGGACCGGTCGAGATGACCAGGTAGTCGTAATTAACGCTGGTGCCGTCATTGAGCTCGATCCGCTTCTCCTCCGGATGCAGGCGTTTCGCGCCCTGCGGATGCAGGTCGATATTGCGCTTCTTCATCACGTCGCGCAGGTCGACCTCGATCGCGCTCTTGTCGCGCCAGCCGACGGCGACCCAGGGATTCGACGGGACGAACGAGTAGTGGGTGCCCATTGTGACGACGGAAACCTTGTGTTCGCGCGATAACTCCTCGCGAACCTCGTAAGCCATGATGGTGCCGCCCAGCCCGGCACCCAAAACGACGACATGCGCCATGATTTCTCCTCCAGTTTCCCATGGTTTTCAAAATTCATGCCCTTGATGGCATATTTTACCGTTCCCGCTCATTGATCAACATCAAACGCGCAAACGCCCGCCGGCGGGCGCCGGCGGGCGTGACTGTCCTGGATGGATGGCTGGAATGCCGGGCGGATCAGCCGAAGGAGCGCTCGATCCGGTCGAGCGTTTCCATCGCCGGCAGAACCTGGGCGACGCTTGAATTCGGCTCGCGGCCTTCCCGGATCGCCGAGATGAACTCGCGGTCGATCAGTTCGATGCCGTTGTTCGACACCGCCACGCCCGAAAGGTCGATCGGCTTGTCGTAGCCGTCGAAGAGATCGTCGTATCGGGCGATATAGGTGCCGTTGTCGCAGATGTAGCGGAACACGGTGCCGAGCGGGCCGTCATTGTTGAACGAGAGCGACAGCGTGCAGATCGCGCCTGACGGAACCTTGAGGCCGATCGACATGTCCATGGCGATGCCGAGACCCGGATGGGTCGGTCCCTCCAGCCCGAACGCCTGCGAACAGGTCTCGCCGGTCTGGTACTGGAACAGGTCGACCGTGTGGCAGGCATGATGCCACAGCAGGTGATCGGTCCAGCTGCGCGGCTCGCCCTTGGCGTTCATGTTGGATCGGCGGAAAAAATAGGTCTGCACGTCCATCTGCTGGACCTTCAGTTCGCCCGCCTTGATCTTGTTATGGATCCACTGGTGCGACGGGTTGAAGCGGCGCACCTGCCCGGACATGGCGACGAGGCCGGTATCCTTCTGCTTGGCGACGAGCGCTTTCGAATCGGCAAGGCTGTCGGCCATCGGAATTTCGACCAGTACGTGCTTGCCGGCCTCCATGCACTGGATCGCCTGGGCGGCGTGCATCTGCGTCGGCGTGCACAGGATCACCGCGTCCACGTCGTCGCGCGCGACGCATTCGGCAAGGTCGGTCGCCGCATGGCCGATGCCGCGTTCGGCGGCCAGCGCGACGATCTTCTCGCGGGTCGGGCCCATGACGGACGTGACCTCGACGCCCTCGATCTTGGACAAGGCGTCCAGGTGCTTCAACCCGAAGGCGCCATAGGCGCCGGCGACACAGATCCTCATGTCTGACCTCCTGATTTCATTTCAGTTATGCGCATGCGTTCGCGCCGGGTCCAACGGTCCCGGTTTGCCCGTTGCTTAACATCGCCCCGCCCTTTTTGCCTATTCAATCGCATCGGCTCCTATTCATTTATCGAATAGCGCCCGCCGCCGGCATCTGCCGCGTGACGTCGCGCAGATGCGCCAGGAACTGCTGCTGCGTGCGTGTCGGCCGCCAGTCGCGCCGGTAGGTCAGCCCGATCGCCCGGGAACTATCCTTGAGGTCGATGGGCAGTGGCACCAGGACGCCCTGCGCGTGCTCGTGCCAGATCTGGTGCAGCGAAATGATGGTGATGTAGTCGCCGGCCATCAGAAGGCCGCGCACCAGCACCAGCGAGGACGAGACGACGCGCACCGGCGTTTCGGGCAGGTCCTGGATCTTCAGCGTGTTGAACAGGTAGCTGCCCGCCGGCGTCGTCTTCGGCGGCGCAACCCAAGGATAGCGCAACACGTCGTCGATGGTGACGGTTTTCTGTTTGGCCAGCGGATGCTGCGGCCCCGCGACGATCGCCAGCGGATCGTCGAACAGCCGCTCCTGGATGATGTCGTCGACCGGCGGCGGATCGCGCAGAGCGCCGATCAGGAAATCGAGATCGCCCTGGCGTACACCCTGGAGCAATTCGTCGTAGCGCCCGTCCACGGCGCGTATCTGCACCCGCGTCGAATTGCGCACCATCGCGTCGATCGCCATGGGCAGGATGTAGCTGCGCGCCAGCGGCAGGGCGCCGACCGCGATATGCGTCGAGTCCTGGCCGAGGAAGTCATCGACCTCGTCGAAACCCTGCTGCAGTTCGGACAACGCCAGCTTGATGCGCTGCGCCAGCACATTCGCCGCCGGCGTCAGCGAAATCCCCTCATGCGCGCTTTCGAACAGTTTCAGTCCGGACAGCCTTTCCAGGTTGCGCGCCGCACGGTGGATCGAAGGCTGCGAGATGCCGATATTGCGCGCGGCCATGGAAAAGTTCCGCGCTTCCGACATGGCGATCACCGCACGCAGTTGCGCGGCTGTCAGGAGCCTGTCGAAATCGGCGAAGCCGCGCCCCTTCTGGCGCAGTCCGAGGCGCGACGCCTCGCGCGCGCCGGCCTGCAGATGATCGAGCGCGCGCTGCACGCGTTGCAGGAACTTCGCCCCGATCTCGGTGACATACATGCCGTCGCGCCGTCGCTCGAACAGCGAAACCGCCAGATCCTCCTCCAGCTTCGCCACGGCCTGCGTCACCGCCGGCTGCGACAGGTGCGCCTGCTCGGCCGCAAGGCTGACACTGTGACAGTGCGCCACTTCGCGGAACACCCGCAGGTGGCGAATATTGGGAACGGTCGTCCTCATTGCGGTCGGGATATCTCCTTTTTTCGCCGCTATAGCAAAATTTTATGCGCGGCGAACGGTTTGAAATGGGAAAATGCCAGCGTTTGACGCATTTTCCCGTTCAGTTCGCCCTTGGGGCGCAAACAGGATTTGCGGTAGATCAATGCACCGCAACCGAAAAAAGAAAAGCTAGGGATCCATGGACGCGAATTACATACCCTTCCATCCCAATCCGTCGAAGCCGGGCTTCGTGCCGCCGCCGGGCGCGGTGGACGCGCATTGCCATGTCTTCGGCCCGGCCGACAAGTTTCCCTACGCGCCGGAGCGCAAATACACGCCCTGCGACGCGCCGAAGGAGAAGCTCTACGAGCTGCGCGACTTCCTCGGCTTCGAGCGCAACGTCATCGTGCAGGCGACCTGCCACGGCAAGGACAACCGGGCGCTGATCGACGCGCTCGAATTCGCCGGCGACAAGGCCCGCGGCGTCGCCTCGGTCGGCCAGGACATCTCGATGGACGAATTGAAGGCGATGCATGACGCCGGCGTGCGCGGCGTGCGCTTCAACTTCGTCAAGCGCCTCGTCGACAAGACGCCGAAGGAGGTCTTTCTGACCATCGCCGAAAAGATCGCCAGGCTCGGCTGGTCCATCGTCGTCTATTTCGAAGCGCAGGATCTGGAAGATCTGATCCCGTTCCTGAAGCAGTTGCCGACGATCATCGTCGTCGACCACATGGGCCGTCCCGACGTCGCCAAGGGCGTCGACCATCCGGACTTCCAGCGCTTCGTCGACCTGATGGCCGACAACCAGAACGTCTGGTCCAAGGTCACCTGCCCGGAGCGGCTGAGCCTTGTGGGCCCCGACTATCCGGACGTTGTGCCCTTTGGGCGCCGGCTGGTCGAACTGTTCCCCGACCGCGTGTTGTGGGGCACCGACTGGCCGCACCCGAACATGACATCCCACGCGCCGGACGACGGGATGCTGGTGGACTTCATCCCGCGCATCGCACCGACTCCCGCCCAGCAACAGAAATTGCTCGTTGACAATCCGATGCGGCTCTACTGGCCGTAAACCTCAAAGGAGGAGATCATGGACCAACCAGGTTACGACTATCACATCGACATCCCGGGAACGACCATCTTCGATGGCAAGCAGGCCATGAAGGGCTATGCCCTGAACAAGATGTGCTACTCGTTCAACCAGAAGGTAAACCGCGACGCTTTCGCCGCGGACGAAGAGGCCTACATGGAAAAATACGGCCTCAACGAACAGCAGAAGCAGGCGATCCGCGATCGCAACATCCTCGCGATGATCGATGCTGGTGGCAACATCTACTACCTCGCCAAGCTGGCGGGCATCTTCAAACTGTCGGTTCAGGACGTCGGCGGTCTCCAGACCGGCCGCACCACGGAGGAATTCAAGGAATTCCTCGCAAGCCAGGCGTGAGGAGGATTTATCATGGCTAAGGTACTTGGCGGAATCACCACCTCCCACATTCCCGCAGTGGGCAATGCGATCCAGAAGGAACTCTACGACGATCCCTACTGGAAGCCGTTCTTCGACGGCTATCCGAAGGTCCATGCGTGGATCAAGGAAAACAAGCCCGACTACGTGATCAACATCTACAACGATCACGGCCTCGGCTTCTTCCTCGACCAGATGCCGACCTTCGCGATCGGCGCGGCGCACGAATACCGCAACGAGGACGAAGGCTGGGGTCTGCCCTCGCTCGATCCGTTCCCCGGCGCGCCCGAACTCTCCTGGCATATCATCGAGTCGATGGTGGCCGACGAGTTCGACATCACATCCTGCCAGGAACTGCCGGTCGATCACGGCTTCGTCGTGCCGATGCAGCTGTTCTGGCCAGGCGCCCCGCATCATCCCGACATGCCGCGCGCCGTTCCGATCTCGGCCAACACCGTGCAGCATCCGATCCCGACACTGCGCCGCGCGCTGAACTTCGGCAAGGCGCTCGGCAAGGCGCTGCGCTCCTTCCCCGAAGACGCGAAGATCGTGATCCTCGGTACAGGCGGCCTGTCGCACCAGCTCGACGGCGCCCGGGCGGGCTTCATCAACAAGGAGTTCGACCAGTACTGCCTGGAGAACATCGTCCACAATCCCGAGGAACTGACCAAGATCACCCGCATGGAGCTGGTCGAGAAGGCCGGCGCCCAGGGCACGGAGTTCCTGATGTGGATGATGATGCGCGGCGCGCTCGGCGACGACGTGACCGAGATCACCCGCAACTACCACATCCCGATCTCCAACACCGCCGCCGGCACGCTGCTGCTGGAATGCGCCGCCTGATCGGGTTGATGGGGCAAACTGTGGAACGGGGCCTTCTGGCCCCGTTTTGGCTTTAGCCGGCGGTCACCCGGCGCAACTTCGCAACATAGGGAAGCGCGAACAGGTACAGGCCCGAAAGGAGCAGCACGAAGAGTGGCGGCAGCGGGGAGTAGACAACCCATGCCGGTGGCTGACCGAAACCCATGGTGACGAAGTTGGCGATCACGGTCGCCGTGAAAATCATTGACAGCCAGCGGTGGGTCTGCCGTATCCACTTGTTCCAGTTCACTGACGTCTCCTGAATTTGCGGTCTCAGTCGTTCCGGGACACGACCTGTTCGAGCCGGTCGAGAAATCTTTCCCAGCCTGTCCTCGCGCCACCGTAGGCTTGCCTCTGGTTCGGCCGGAATCCGGTTTGTTCGATACGCAGGCGCGTTCCGATCGCCGTCGCGACAAGCGTCCATGTCACGACGCTCCGCAGATCGTAGGCCGGATCGTCGTGCGAGTGGTTCCACGTGTAGGAGAGCGTCCGGTTCGGTTCGATCTCCGTGACCTCGCAGTCGAGTACGCCGCCCCATCCTCCGGTCAGGTTGAAGCGGTGACCGACGACTGGCGCGAAATCGTTTTTCATCAGCCACTCCTCGATCAGGTGCGGCTGGGTCAGCGCTCGCCAGATCCTCTCCGGCGGGAAGGCAATGTCGCGCTCGATGACGACGGAGCGTACTCCGCCCGAGTTCTCCTTCATTGATCCATCCTTTTCAGCAGTTCCTCAAGCCGGTCGATGCGGCCCTCCCAGAACCCGGCCATTTCGCTGGTCCAGTCGACCAGCGGGGCCAGTGCACCCGTGAGCGCCTTGTAGTGCGTCTGTCGGCCTTCGGGTCGGCCGCTCACCAGGCCGGCCAGTTTCAGGACCCCGAGATGTTTGGAAACCACCGGCTGCGATATGCCCGCGCCCGCCGTCAGGTCGCCGACGGTCTTTTCCCCCTCGCGGCAAAGCCGTTCGAAAATCGCCCGCCGTGTCGGGTCGGCCAACGCCTTGAAGAGTGCGTCCTGAACGCTCGACATGAAAATCCATACCCGGTTGGCTATGGGTTAACTCATATCCAACCGGGTATAGGTTCGTCAACCCGGTTCGGCCGAAAAAGTTGGGCTAGCCGCCCACGGCCTTCAGGTGCATGGCGAAATCCGGCGTCGCCATCAGCGCCTTGCAGCGCGCGAAGCGCCCGTCCGCATAGGCGCGGAAATCGTCGGCGGGATTGTTGTTGGCGAGCTGGATCAGCCCCCACAGCGTCCACAACAGGTCGCACATCGCCTTGTAGATCACCATCCGGCCGCGGTCTTCCGGCATCGGCTCGCCGCCGAAATAGGCGACCAGCATTTCCTCGTCCTGCATCGGCGTGAAACCGCCCTCCACGGAGAGATCGCCGAGATCCCACATCGGATCGTTCATGCCGGAATATTCCCAGTCGACGATCCACATGCGCAGGTTGGTGTCGAGGAAGTTCTCGCACAACGGATCGCAGTGGCAGGCGACCAGCGGCGCCGGATTGACCGCGAGCGCCCTGCGCACCGCTTCCGCTTCGTTGACCACGTCGTGATAGCCGTCCGGCAGCGCCACGTCCCTGGTCGCCAGGATGCCGAGATAATTGTCGATCATCGAGAACAGTTCGAACCGGAACGGGAACTCCGCGCCCGACAGG
>JBAQHA010000420.1:0-5884 GCA_049288075.1 Oricola sp. | reverse complement strand
GGCCGAGGTCACCGGCCACGACCAGATCCTGATGACGCGGCACGAGGAAAAGGCCCGCGTCGCGCCGATCGGGACGCATGCCGACCCGGTGATGCTGGAAGTGTTCAACAACCTGTTCATGTCGATCGCCGAGCAGATGGGCGTGACGCTGCAGAACACCGCCTCCTCGGTGAACATCAAGGAACGGCTCGATTTCTCCTGCGCGGTGTTCGACCACACGGGCGCGCTGGTCGCCAACGCGCCGCACATGCCGGTGCATCTGGGTTCGATGGACCGCTCGGTGGAATCGATCATCCGCCAGAACCCGGTGATGAAACCGGGCGACGTCTATGCGCTGAACGCGCCCTATAATGGCGGGACGCACCTGCCGGACATCACTGTCGTCACACCGGTGTTCGCCTCGCCCTCGCCCTTCGAGGCGGCGCCTGCCGGCGCAGCGCCTCAGGATGAGGGTGAGGAAAACCGCATCCTGTTTTTCGTCGCCTCGCGCGGCCATCACGCCGATATCGGCGGGATGGCGCCGGGTTCGGCTACGCCGCGCGCCACCCATGTCGACGAGGAAGGCGTGCTGATCGACAATTTCAAGCTGGTCGAGAACGGGCGGCTGCGGGGCGAGGAATTCATCGCGCTCCTGACCGACCATCCGTGGCCGGCGCGCAACCCGAGCCAGAACCTCGCCGACATGCGAGCCCAGATCGCCGCCAACGAGAAGGGCGTCGCCGAGTTGCGCAAGATGGTGGCCCATTTCACGCTGCCCGTCGTGCAGGCCTACATGAACCACGTGCAGGACAACGCCGAGGAGAGCGTGCGCCGCGTCATCGACGCGCTGACCGATTGCGAGGCGGAGTACCCGACCGACAACGGCCAGACGATCAGTGTGAAGATCACGGTCGACAAGGGAAAACGCGAGG
The DNA here is from genome assembly GCA_049288075.1 of Oricola sp. Classification (GTDB taxonomy): domain Bacteria; phylum Pseudomonadota; class Alphaproteobacteria; order Rhizobiales; family Rhizobiaceae; genus Oricola. The sequence continues at coordinate 4,973 of JBAQHA010000420.1, read as the reverse complement.
CGACTGTCGACTTCACCGGCACTTCGCCGATGGAAAAGAACAATTTCAACGCGCCGGAGCCGGTGGCGCGCGCCGCGGTGCTCTACGTGTTCCGGCTGATGGTGGAAAGCAACATCCCGATGAATGCGGGGTGCCTGCGACCGATCAACATCGTCATCCCCGAAGGCTGCATGCTGAAGCCGAGCTATCCGGCCGCCGTCGTCGCCGGCAACACCGAGACGAGCCAGCACGTCACCAACTGCCTGCTCTACGCGCTCGGCGCGCTGGCGAACGCGCAGGGGACGATGAACAACCTCACCTACGGCAATGCGCGCCATCAGAACTACGAGACGATCTGTTCCGGTTCGCCGGCCGGAAGGATGAACTCGGGGCGCGGTTTCGCGGGCGCCTCGGGCGTCCACACGCACATGACCAACACGCGCATGACCGACCCGGAAATCCTGGAGATGCGTTATCCGATCGTGGTCGAGGAGTTCTCGCTTCGACGCGGCTCGGGCGGCAAGGGCAAGTTCCACGGCGGCGACGGGACGCGGCGCGTGCTGCGGTTCCAGGAAGACATGGAATGCGCGATCCTGTCGTCACACCGGATCAACCCGCCCAAGGGTCTCGATGGAGGCAGCAACGGCGAATGCGGCAGAACGGAAATCCGCCGCCTCGACGGCACGCTGGAACAGTTGAAGCACTGCGACCAGACGAGCGTGAAGGCCGGGGAAGCGGTGATCGTCACCACGCCGACGCCGGGGGGATACTTGCGAGAAGAGTGAGACGAGGTCAACATCGGCCGCGAAGGGGATAACGCGATGCCGCGAATGAACATCCGCGCGATGAAGTTCTCGAAGGTCTATCCGATGTATGTGCAGAAGGCCGAGCGCAAGAACCGGACCAGGGACGAAGTCGACGAGATCATCCGCTGGCTCACCGGGTACAGCCAGCCGGAACTGGAGCGGCAGATCGAGGAGGAGAAGGACTTCGAGACCTTCTTCGAGCAGGCGCCCCGGATTCATCCGAACAGCGTCCTCATCAAGGGCCTGATCTGCGGCGTCCGCGTGGAGGAAATCGAAGACCCGGTGATCCAGAAAGTCCGTTACCTAGACAAGCTGATCGACGAACTCGCGAAGGGAAGGACAATGGAGAAAATTCTCCGGTAACCAGACGGAGCCGTTCCACTGGCGGAAATTAGCGAAGCGTCCCGAACTTGTCAGACCGGCGTGTGCTGGTGAGCGACCTTGCGCCAGCCGTCGTGGCGGCGCTCTCGAATCGACATGCAGACCGCCGATCAGGGCCCTCGCCGTCGCGGCACTGATCCGCACCGTTTTCGGAAAGGACCACCAGGCCGCGCTGCGCCGGGCGCAAGCGGGGCCCGAGCGCCCTCACCCCGCTTTCATCGCCCGTTCCAGCTTCTCCCTCAAGGAGGCATCCTCCGGCAGGTCGCCGTTGCCGAGCGAAAACACCTCTTCGATCTTGCCGCGCAGCCAGGCATTGGCGCTGTCGGTGTCGTGGCGGCGGTGCCAATAGAGATCTACGCCGACCAGCGGAGGGTCGAAGGGCGGAAGATAGCCGTCGATGCCGACATAGGACTGGACGTGGCGGGCGTAGTGGACCGGCAGGTTGCCGATCATCTCGCCGGATGCGGCCGCGAGCGCCACCGAATGGAAATGCGGCAGCGTCATCAATATGTTGCGCGACAATCCGCGTTCGGCGAGCGGCACATCGATCGTGCCACGGGTCGCGCCGTCCATCGTCATGATCACATGCGGAATGGCGCAATAGACCTCCGGCGGGATGCGAGATCCGGGCCGGATACCATGTTCGCGAAGCACCGGATGGTTACGCCGGGCGACGGTGACCAGCCAGGAATTGAATAGCCGCTTCGAGGAGACGAAGTCCGGCGCCTCGAACGTATCCGGCGACACGGCGAGATCGACCCGTCCCTCGGCGAGCGCCGGCACGACATCGGCCGACGGCATGTCGATCATCTGCAGGACGACGGCGGGCGCCTCGGAATGAACCGCGGCGGACAGCGGCGGCATCAGAAGAGTCGAGAAATAATCCGAACCGGGAATGCGAAAGGCACGTTCGGAGGTCGCCGGATCGAACGGTATCGCCGCGTCGAGCGCCGCCTCGATTCGCGCCATCGCGTCGCGCAACGGACCGTGGATGGCTTCGGCCTTCGCGGTCGGCACCATGCGGTTGCCCTCGCGCACGAAGAGATCGTCCTTCATCAGATGGCGCAGCCGGGCGAGCGCGGCGGATACGGCGGGCTGGCTCAGCCCCACCCTTTCGCCGACGCGGGTCGTCGAGCGCTCCTGCATCATGGCGTCGAAGATGCGCAGCAGGTTCAGGTCGATCCCGGTCAAATTCATTCCGGTAATTCGCTCCATCGACGATATCGATTGTCCATCACGGGACCTGCCGGAGTAATGAGGCGACCGTCAACAACCAAGACGGACCACAATGGACAAGCCAACGATCTATCATATTCCGGTCTGCCCGTTCTCCCAGCGGCTGGAAATCCTACTCGAACTCAAGGGGCCGCGCGACCGCGTCGACTTCCACGTCGTCGACATCACGGTTCCGCGGCCCGACTGGCTGATGGCCCTGAGCCGCGGCTCGACGGCGCTGCCGATCATGAAGACCGCCGAGGGCAAGGTGCTGAAAGAAAGCCTCGTCATCCTCCGATACCTCGACGATTTGTACCCCGAAACACCGGTCGCGCGAGGCGATCCCTACGAGCGGGCGGTCGAGGGCATGCTGATCGCCAGAGAAGGCCCGTTCACCGCGGCCGGCTACCGGTTCGTGATGAACCAGGACCGCGGCAGGCGGCAGGAACTTCATGACGAGATGCTTGGTCTCTACGCGGATCTCGACGATTTCCTGGTCGAGCACAATCCGGACGGCACCTACCTGTTCGACCGCTTCGGCCTCGCGGAAACCGTGTTCACGCCCATGTTCGCACGGTTCTGGTTCCTCGACTATTTCGAGGGTTTCGATCTGCCTGACAAGGAACGCTTCGCCCGCGTGCGCCGCTGGCGCGACGCCTGCCTCGCCCATCCGGCGGCGCAGCAGGTGACGAAAGAGGAAGTCGTCAAGGTCTACTACGACTATGCCAAGGGGGCCGGGAACGGCGCGCTGCTTTCCGGGCGCAGCCGCTCGAGCTTCGTGCTCGAGCCGTCCTGGCGCGAGCGGCCGTGGCCGCCGGCAGACAAATACGACACGAGCGCCACAGACAGGGAACTGGGACTGGCTTGACTTGACCGGCCGATATCCGCCCGCCGACGATGGCGGGCGGATCGCGAAATCCTGCGGCGCCCCTCCCGCCGCGGAACAATAACCGGGCGCTTTGCCGCATTTGCCCGAGAATCGCCTTAAAGCCGCTCTAGCGGCGAAGGGATAGAGACGTTTTCACGGCAGTTCCATGCGCTTCATTCGATCGTCCCGATCCCTCGCCTGCGCGGCCGCCATTCTCGGCCTCGCAGGCTGCTCGACGAGCGGTGTGGTGGAATCCGTGGCGACCGCACCGGAAACAGGCGAGCCGGCTTTCGCGATGGCCGCGTCCGATCAGGCTGCAGAAATGTCTTATGCGGGACCGACGGTGGACTCGGCGGCGCAGCCGCTGGCACAAATCGCCCATGCGCAACCGTCACAGCCGCGAAGCACGATGGATGCGATGATCGCGCGCTATTCCGCCGAATATGGCGTGCCGGAAACGCTCGTTCACCGCGTCGTCAGGCGCGAGAGCACCTACAATCCGCGGGCGAAGAAGGGCGGCCACTACGGGCTGATGCAGATCAAGCCGGAAACCGCCCGCACCATGGGCTATTCCGGCTCGGACTCCGGCCTGTACGACGCCGAGACGAACCTCAAATACGGCGTGAAATACCTGCGCGGGGCATGGCTCCTGGCGAACGGCTCGGAAGACCGCGCCGTCCAGCTCTATTCGGCCGGCTACTACTACGAAGCCAAGCGGCGTGGCATGCTGGCCGAGACCGGCCTGCGCAAGGGCTGACCCCTACCCCTTCAAAGCGGCGATCACCGCCTCGACCAGATGGCCGGCCTTGTAGCCGAGCTTGGACGGGGTCAGGCCGAGGCGCACCACCACCACACCTTCCGACGGGATTATCGAGACGGACTGGCCGTCATGGCCTTCCATGAAGAAGGCGTCGGCGGGCAGGTTGGCGTTCGCGCCCGGCTTCTCGGCGTTCGGCTGGCTGAGCCATACCTGGCCGCGGCCGTATTGCCCGTTGGAGGCCGGATGCGGCTCGGCCATCCAGTCGACATAGCCGACCGGCAGCAGCGAGCGGCCGTCCCAGACGCCGCGCTGCAACAGGAACTGGCCGAAGCGCGCCCAATCATGCGCCGTGGCGTACATGTAGGAGGAGCCGACGAAGGTGTCGCGCGCATCGGTCTCCAGCACCGCCGTGCGCATGCCGAGCGGCTCGAACAGCGCCTTGCGCGGGAAGGCGAGCGCCTCGGCCGGATCGGCAAAGGCGTTCTGCCAGATGTGCGACAGCATCACTGTCGTGCCGGAGGAGTAGTTGAACACCTCGCCAATGCCGCCCGGCGTCGAGGCGTCGAGCGACAGCGAACTGGCGAAACCGGCCATGTCGGGCTCGAGGTAGAGCATCCGCGTGACGTCTGAGACGTCGCCATAGCCCTCGTTCCATTGCAGGTCGCTCGACATGCCGAGCATGTCGGTCATCGCGATCCCGGCGCGGTCGTCGGTCCAGTTATCGAACAACCCGGCGCGGTCCGGCGAAATCTTCCCGTCGCGCACCAACCTGCCGATGATGGCGGCGGTGACGGATTTGGTCATCGACCAGCCGAGCAGACGGGTGTCGGCATCGAAGCCCTCGCCATAGCGCTCCCCGACGATCCGGCCGTCCTTGACGACGACGATGGCGCGCATGCCGGGGCCGGCCAGCGCCGGATCGTCGAGCACGGCTTCCAGGGCCACGTTGTCGATCGGCATCGCC
>JBAQHA010000419.1:0-4981 GCA_049288075.1 Oricola sp. | reverse complement strand
CCCTCGACTCGGTCCGTGGTCCGCATGGATTGGTGGTGATGTTCATCTGCAACCACTGCCCCTACGTGAAGGCGGTGATCGGAAAGATCGTGCGAGACGTGCACGACCTCGCGCGCGAAGGCGTGGGTGCAATTGCGATCTCGAGCAACGATCCATCCGCGTATCCGGAGGACTCGTTCGCAACGATGCAGCAGGTCGCGGACCGGCACGGCTTCGGATTTCCGTATGTGTTCGACGAAACGCAGGAAGTGGCGCGCGCCTACGGCGCCGTCTGCACGCCGGACTTCTTCGGCTTCAACGGCATGCTCGAACTTCAGTATCGCGGACGTCTCGATGCGTCGCGCAAGGAAACCGGCGGGCCGGAGCTGCGCCGTGACCTGTTCGAGGCCATGCGCCAGGTCGCAGAAACGGGCGAGGGGCCACGCGACCAGGTTCCATCGATGGGCTGCTCCATCAAGTGGATGGAGCACGCATGATCGTACGTTTTGCCCAGGGCGGCGACCGTTGCGGCTGGCCGCAGGCGGTGCTGTTCGATCTTGACGGAACGCTGATCGATTCCGTCCCCGACGTGGCAATGGCGGTCAACGACCTGCTCGCAACCGAGGCGCTGGACGCGCTGTCGATGGACGAGGTGCGGACGATGATCGGCAACGGCGTGCGCAAGCTGGTCGAACGGGCATTCGCCGCCCGACAGAATCCGATCGAGGGCGCTCACCTCGACGCGATGACCGACCGGATGATGGGCATCTACGGGCGTTGCCTGACCGTTGGAACGACCCTGATGCCCGGCGCCTACGATATCGTGACGGCCTATGCCAGGGCCGGTGTGAAGATCGGCGTCGTCACCAACAAGCCGGAAGCCTTTTCGCGCACGATCATAGAGCATTTCGGACTTGGACCGTCGGTGCGTGTCATCGTCGGGGGCGACACCGGCCCGGCGCGCAAGCCCGCGCCGGACATGCTGCGCCATGCGCTCGAACAGATAGGCGTCGGCGCTCATCGCGCGCTGATGGTGGGCGACAGCCCGGCCGATATCGATGCGGCGAAGGCTACGCCGATGGCCTCGATCGCGGTGCGCGGCGGCTATACGACGATTTCCGCCGACAAACTCGGCGCGGACATCGTCATCGACAGCCTCGTGCAAGTGCCGCAAGCCATCGAGAGGCTGAAGGAACCGGCGTGAGATGAGTGTCCGCGCCCTGATCTTCGATGTCGACGGCACGCTTGCGGAAACCGAGGAATTGCATCGTCTGGCGTTCAATCGGACATTCGCGGAAGTCGGCCTGCCATGGAAATGGGACCGCGCGCTATATGGCGAACTGCTGAAGGTCACCGGTGGGCGCGAGCGGATCGAGGCCTATGCGCGCCGGATCGGCGCCGAGGGTATCGACGCCCCGGCGCTGCACAAGCGCAAGACCGCGTTCTACAACGAGTTGATGGAGCCGGGCACGGTCGAACTCAGGCCGGGCGTCGAGAACCTGATCGATCGCGCCCGCACGGCCGGGCTCGATCTCGCGATCGCGACGACGACCAGCCGGTCCAACGTCGTGGGGCTGATGGCGGCGACGCTCGGGGAAGGGGCACTTTCCTGGTTCAAGTCGGTGCGCACCGGCGAGGACACGAAGCGCAAGAAGCCCGATCCGGAGGTCTTCCAACTCGTTCTCGCCGATCTCGGCCTGCCGCCCCGGGAATGCATGATCTTCGAGGATTCAGAGAACGGGCTGCGCGCCGCCAGGGCCGTCAACGTGCCGACCGTCATCACGCCGAGCATCTATACCGGCGAGGACGATTTCTGCGGCGCGGACTACATCTTCAAGAATCTCGACGAGCCGTTCTCGATCCTGAAATACTCGCCGGATTTCGCCTTTCACGACGTGCCGGTCGCCGTGCGCGACCTGCTTTTCCACGGTTAGGCGCGGATTTCACAGGCCATAGGCGCTGCGGGCGATCGTCTCCAGCTTGGCGTAGACATTCGGTCCGCTCGCGATGACAGCCGTGCCGTGTTCGACAACGGTCGCCGGGTCGGTCGGCATGATCGTGCCGCCGGCTTCCTCGATCATCAGCAGGCCGGCGATGCAGTCCCAGGAATACATGTGTTCTTCCACGTAGCCGAGCAGACGGCCGGCGGCGACATAGGCGAGCATCAGCGCGCCGGAAGCGTTGCGGAAGAACATGCCGCCGCCGGCGAGCAGGTCGGTGATCAACCGGATGATGGCGGAGGCATCCTGGCGCGCGGCGTAGCCGGTCGCCACCGATCCCTCGGTTAGCGAACGGGTTTGGCTGGCGCGTATCGGCTTGCCATTGACGAAGGCGCCGTGGCCGCGTTCCGCCCAGAAAGTTTCGCCGGACGAGGGTTCGCAGATGACGCCGACTTCGGTCGCGCCGTTGAAGGCGCAGGCGAGAACGACGCACCAGGCGGGAATGCCGCGCACGAAATTCGCGGTACCGTCGATCGGGTCGATCACCCAGACATGACCGGTGGACCCGGAGACCCGAGCATGTTCCTCGCCGACGATCCCGTCTTGCGGAAAGGCTTTTGCGAGTTCACCGCGGATGAAGGTCTCGACCTCCCTGTCCGCGTTGGAGACCAGGTCCTGATGTCCCTTGTTCTCGATGGTCAGCGTATCGAGCGAGCGAAAGTGCCTCTGGCCCAGTTCCGCGGCGCGTTGTGCGAGATCGATCGCGAAGGCGAGGCGGTCGGATTGTGCGGTCATGATGGCGTTCGGTCCGGATGGGCTGGAGGGAAGCGGCAGGCGCGACACGGCCATATCCGGATTCCCTGCGAAAAGCACCTGCGCGGTAGAAATTATCCGTTCGCCGGATCGAGGGCTTCCAGCCTCTCGCGAAGCAGAGCCTGCCATTCCCGCATGTCGTCGGGCGAGAGGTTTTTCGGCACGTCCATCGGCACGCCGACCGCGATACGCACGCGGGCGAAGGGCCATGGAATCTCATGGCGGTCCGAGCGCGATGTCGAGACCGTTTTGGGCGTGCCGTCGACCGAGATCGGCAGCAGCCGGTAGCCGAGGTCGGAAGCGATGCGGATGGCGCCCGGTTTCGGTTCGCGGCGGGGACCGAGCGGACCGTCGACGGCGATGGCGGCGAGCGGCGATTTCCCGGATAGGGCGTCCTCGACGATTGCGAGCGCATGGTTTTCCACGCCGTGTTCGATCCGGACAGGCTGGTAGCCAAACCAGCGGCAAATGCTCGCGATGACATTGCCGCGGAAGGAAAGCGTGGTGACCACCGACACGCGCCGTCCCGCGGCAAGCGCGAAGAGCGAGAAATACTTGCCGTGCCAGAAGACCGCCACCAACTTCGCACCGTCACGCAACAGCCGATCGAGCTTTTCCAAATCGGTCGCGTCCTTGCGCCATGTCAGCGCCCAGAGCCAGAGTAACGACGCGATCGCGACGCCGACGATCGCCGCGGCGAAGCGGGCGAACAGGCCCTGTTCGCGGCTGCTGCCAGTCACCGGTCCGTCTCCCGGACGTGGTCCGGCAGATTGCCTTTCTCGGGCCCTTCGAGCATCACGGCGTCAGATACGGCATGGGCGACGTTGCCCAGAAGCTCGACCTCGCGGGCGATGCGACGCTTGGCGGTTTCCCACAAATCGTCGATGGGGAAAACGGGCGGACCACCGCGCCCACGCAGCGATTCATAGAGCGCGATGGTGCGCGCCAGCGCCGTTTCGGAGGAGAACGCCTCGGCTGTTTCCGATGCGGTGCCGCGCATCTTTCCCCGCTCGTCCGCGGAAAGCCGGGCGAGTGAGGACAGGGCGTCGGCGAAGTCTCGTGCCGACGCGCCGCCGTCGAGCAAGCGGCCGTTCTCTCCGTCGCGAACCACCTCGCGCGCGCCGGGCGCGTCGAGGGCGACGACGGGTGTGCCGGACGCCATCGCCTCGGCCAGCACCAGGCCCTGCGTCTCCGAGAACGAGGAAAAGGCGAAGATATCCATCGCTGTATAAGCGTCGGCAAGGTTCTCGCCGGTCAAGACGCCGGTGAAGCGGACGCGGGCGCCGTGGCCCTTGTCGCGAAATGTCCGGTCCATCGCGGCACGGTCCGGCCCGTCGCCGACGATGATCAGATAGGCTGCCGGATTGTCGTCCAGGAACACGGCGAGCGCATCGGCAAGAAAGCCGAGGTTCTTCTCGGGCGCGAGCCGGCCGACATGGCCGACCACGACGGCATCGCGAGGAATGGCGAGTAAATCGCGGGCACGGGCCGCATCGCCGCCCGCGAACTTCGCGCAGTCGATGCCACTCGGGATGATGCTGACGGGGGTGCGGACGCCGTCGCGCTCGAGAATCTCCGCGATGCTCGCGCTTGGCGCGATCACATGATCGCAGAGGTTGCAATATCCGAGCGCCAGGTTCAGGACGAGGCGCTTCATGACGTCGGAATCCTGCGCGACGTAGTGGCCGTAGAGCTCATATCGCGTGTGGTAGGTGAAAACCGCCGGGATCTTGCGTCCCGCCGCCACCCTCAGCGCCGTATCGCCGAGGAGGAATGGGTGATGCGTGTGGACGATGTCCGGCTGGAATTCGTCGAGCACGGCGCTGAGCTGCATCGTGACCGGCAGGGGCACCGAGAAGTCGCTGCCGGCGAAGCGCTGGACGGCGGGGATTCGGATGACGCCTTCCTCGTATTCCGGCGAGCCGGGGAAAGTCGGCGCGACGACCAGCACGTTGTGTCCTTTTGTCCGCAATCCGGCCGCAAGTCCGCTTACGGCGCGGGCAACGCCGCCGACATGCGGCGTGAAGGTGTTGGTGAACATGACGATGTTCATTTGGTGCATATAAGCCAAATGGTTGTGCGGCGGTCAAACGCTTCGGCAATGGCAACCGGAAGCGTGCTTTCACTGGACGGAAATCGCCGGTTGAGCACTATCAATGTCGCGGTGCGGAAAATGCGGTATCGGGATCACGCGACACGATCACACAAGAAGGGGGATCGCAATGAATGCGCAATCTCATGAACGCAAC
>JBAQHA010000418.1:0-1894 GCA_049288075.1 Oricola sp. | reverse complement strand
GGCTCGTCGCGGGCTATGCGGGAGGCCGCGTCGACGCGCTTCTGATGCGCGGCATCGACATGGTGATGGCGTTTCCATATATCCTGCTGGCGCTCGCCATCGTCGCGGTGCTCGGACCCGGCCTGCTCAACGCGCTCTACGCCATCGCCGTCGTCAACATACCGTTCTTCGCGCGCAACATCCGCGGCATCGCGCTGGGCCTGTCGCGGCGCGAGTTCGTCGATGCCGCGCGACTGTCGGGCAAGTCCAACCCGCAGATCCTGTTCGGAGAGGTTCTGCCGAACGTCCTGCCGGTCATCATCATAACCATGTCGACGACCATCGGCTGGATGATCCTCGAGACTGCGGGTTTGTCCTTTCTCGGTCTCGGCGCACAGCCGCCGCAGGCGGACCTCGGCTCGATGCTCGGCGACGGTCGCAAGATCCTCTTCACCGCGCCGCATGTCTCGATCATCCCGGGCCTGATGATCTTTGCCCTTGTCATGAGCATCAACCTGCTCGGCGACGGCGTGCGCGACGTGCTCGACCCGCGCCTGAAATCCGGCGCGCTGACGCGGCCGGTGGCGCGCACCGCGGTCATGCGCGAGAGCGTGCCGGAAGACATCGCGCCGAGGCCGGACGCGGTGCTCGACATACGCGATCTCAGGACAGAATTCCGCATGGGGGGGCAGGTCTTCAAAGCGGTCGGCGGCGTCGACATGCAGGTGGGACAGGGCGAGTGCCTCGGCATCGTCGGCGAATCCGGTTCCGGCAAGTCGGTCTCGGCCATGTCGATCATGGGACTGGTGCCGACCCCGCCCGGCCGTATCACCGGCGGCGTGGCGCTGCTCGAGGGCGAGGACCTGTTCGCGGCGACCGACGAGCGGATCAGGCAGTTGCGCGGTTCCGCCGTCAGCCATGTCTTCCAGGATCCGCTGTCGACGCTGCATCCGCTGTTCACGGTCGGCGACCAACTGATCGAGGCGATCCTGACGCATCAGCCGCTGTCGAAAAGCGAGGCGAGCGCGAAGGCTGCCGGACTGCTCAAGCTTGTGCGCATACCCAATCCCGCGGAACGGCTGAGATCCTATCCGCACGAGTTGTCCGGCGGCATGCGCCAGCGCGTCTGCATCGCCATGGCGCTCGCCAATGACGCCAAGATCATCATCGCCGACGAGCCGACGACGGCGCTCGACGTCACCGTGCAGGCGCAGGTGCTGTCGCTGCTCGATGCGCTGCGCAAGGAGCGCAATGCCGGCATCCTGTTCATCACCCATGATTTCGGCGTCGTCTCGGCGATCTGCGACCGCGTCGCGGTGATGTATGCCGGCCAGTTCGTCGAGACCGGTGCGACGGAGGAAATCCTCTCGTCGCCGGCGCATCCCTATACCGCCAAGCTGATCGACTGCGTGCCCGTTCTCGGCCAGCCTGAGCGGCGGCTCGACGCAATCGAAGGCCGTCCGCCGGTGGTCAATGCGCTACCGGCCGGTTGCGCCTTTGCCGAGCGCTGCGATTTCGCGCAGGCCGACTGCCGCGCAGCGCCCATCCCGCTTACCGAATTCGGCGCGGGCCGCACGGTGCGTTGCATCCATCCGCTGACCGGGGAGGCGACGAATGGATGACGCCCTGCTGCGCATCGAACAGGCCGGGCGCGTCTTCGGCGGCGGACGCACCCTGTTCGGACGGCCGAGACCGGCGGTGCATGCCGTCCAGGACGTCAGCATCGACGTGAAGAATGGCGAGACGCTCGGCGTTGTCGGCGAGTCCGGCTGCGGCAAGTCCACGCTTGCCCGCATGATCGTGGGACTCGACAAGCCGACCGGCGGGCGCATCCTGTTCGACGGCCGCGATCTTGTCGCAGAGGCGGGCCGCGACCTGCGCCGCCTGTCGCGCGACGTGCAATACGTCTTCCAGG
>JBAQHA010000417.1:0-2750 GCA_049288075.1 Oricola sp. | reverse complement strand
CGCAGAAGTCCTTGAAGCCCCAGACGATGGCGACGTTGCCGTCATCGGCCGTGTAGACGGGCCCGCGCCACTTGAATTCCTCGGTCAGCGGGCAGGCGCGCAGGATCGCCCGCAGGGCGGCCAGTTCTTCCGGCCAGTTTTTCGCCTCGGCGAAGAAGGACTCGACCTTCGGATCCATGTCACACGCCCTCGGCCTGCTCTTCGTAGCGCTTTCGCGCCTCTGCCACCTTCTGTTCGTTCGTGACCGCCCATTGGCCGAGGCCGCGCACCGGGTCGAGCAGCGAGACGCCGAGATCGGTCAGGCTGTAATCCACGCGGGGAGGGATCGTGGGGGTGACGGTGCGTTCAACGATTCCGTTCTTCTCCAGGTCGCGCAAAATCGAGGTCAGCACTTTCTGGCTGATGCCTTCGATCTCGCGCTTCAGTTCGGAGAAGCGTTTCGGCCGTTCTGCAAGGCGAATCAGGATCAGAACCACCCATTTCGAGGAAATCGCGTCGAGCAGTGCGGCGACCGGCCGGCAGAGCCGGCCCAGGTCATTGTTGTGGATCGGTTTCGTCATGGTAACTCCGGGCACAAAAAGGTGCCGTCTTGCGCGGTTTCGTCATCCGTCTAAATAGGATCATGGTATCAAAAAGGAACGGCGGTTTCAATTGCGCACTGAAGTATCGAACATATACCGGATCGCCGTACCGGCACGCTGCCGCGATCCCGTGACAGCGGCTCCGGCGGGCTGACCCGCCCCGGCCGCATCCGGCCCGAACGAAACCACCTTGTGCCTTCATCGGCCCGGCGCATCGCGCGCCGGGGAGGGATCGTTTTGGCCGCACGACAGTTCCTCTCCCAACAGGGCAATCAAGGAGAATTACCATGACACTCAAACTGAACATCATCGTCACCTCGACACGACCGGGCCGCATCGGCCCCAAAATCGGCAAGTGGATGGCAGACTTCGCCAAGGAAAACAGCGACTTCGACGTGGAACTCGTCGATCTCGCCGATTTCGACCTGCCGCTGCTCGACGAACCGAAACACCCGTCCATGCAGGATTACCAGCACGATCACACCAAGCGCTGGAGCGCCGTCAACGCCAAGGCCGACGCCTTCGTCTTCGTGTCGCCGGAATACAACTACTTCCCCGCCGCGTCGACCGTGAACGCGATCCAGACGCTGCACAAGGAATGGCACAAGAAGCCGGTCGGCCTCGTCGGATATGGCGGCGTATCGGGCGGCTTGCGCGCCATGCAGAGCGCGAAGATCCTGATGACCACGGTCTCGATGATGCCGCTGCCGCAGGAAGTGCCGATCCCCTTCGTGTTCAACTTCCTCGGCGAGGACGGCGCGTTCGGCCCGGCCGACGAGGTCAAGCAGGGCGCGAAGGCCATGCTGGGCGAACTGAAGGTCTGGGCCGAGGCGCTGGCCGAGACCCGCAAGGAACAGGTGAAGAAGGCGGCCTGATCGGCCCCTCGAACGCCAAACGACAGCTCAACGCTGTTCAATGGGCGGGACGGCGACTGGCATCGCCGTCTCGCTTTTGGCTGAGCCGGAATCAAATCGAAATCCTTCACTTCAGCCTCATCGGGCGCCAAACGATGATGTCCGGCCGCCGGTCGCGGTCATATTCGCTGGCCATCACCTTGCATTCCTTCGCGTTGCATTCGCTGCAGCGGAACGGCAGCAACTCGATGTCACGCGTCGGGTTGACGAATTGCGCGATGTCGCTCGCCATGAAACGGGCGACGTGCCCGCAGGTCTCGCAGGTCACAGCGAGGATCATTCCGTGACGTGCGGCTTGACGAAGTGTTCTGATGGGACCGGCCATGGCCTGATCCTATCGAACAAACCGGGAACATCGTCAATGGTTGTCAACTGACAAGATCGCTGTCCGGTTCCGCCACTTCGGTCAGGAGATCGTCGGGCAGGGGACGTTGCAGGGACTTCGCTTCGTCCCATGGCGCTTTCATCCAGATTTCGATTTCTTCCGGCTCGGTCAGGATGACCGGCATCGCCTTCTGGTGGATCGGCGCGACGACGCCGTTCGGCTCGGTGGTCAGGAATCCGTAGAGGTCGGCGTTGACCTCGCCCTCCTTCAGCTTTCGCGCGCTGGTCCAGTTGGTCCAGACGCCCGCGAAGAAGAACAGCGGCCGTTCCTCGTTCACCGCGAACCAGTGATTGCCCTTGCGGCCCGTCTCCGGATCCGGCTTGGGGGCCGGCTCGGCGAACTCGGTCGCGGGGACGAGGCAGCGGTGCTCCACCGCCAGCCAGCGCCGCCAGTGCGGCGATGACGTGTTGCGGACGTTCGTGACGCCCTTGTCGACTTGCCTGCCCTTCAGCGCGAACACGGGCGAGGGCATGCCCCAGCGCGCGAGCGCCAGTTCCCGCTCGCCGTCCTCGCCGTTGCGGACAATCGGCGCGCTATAGTCGGGATAGATCTTTCCCGGAGCGAGGTTGCCCGCGAGATTGCGCATGGAGCGGGTGAATTCGAGGATCGCCGCCGGACCCTTGGTGATGTTGTAGAGATTGCACATGACGCAACGTTATCGCGGCGCGGGCGGTCGCGCCAGCGGGCGACGCTCGTGAAATTTTTCCTGAATTTTGTCCAACGAATGCTGCCATCCCTTATCCTTCTCCCGCCCTTTGAAGAGGAAAAGGACATGGTGAACTGGCCAGTGGCGATCGAACGCAACCGCGCTGCGCTCCTGCGCATCGTCGCGATGCTGTTCGCCATCGCCGGGTTGGACGATGGCAGGAC
>JBAQHA010000416.1:0-1689 GCA_049288075.1 Oricola sp. | reverse complement strand
GCGCATCACCTTGTTCATCATGTTGCGTGCCGGCGAGGCGGCAGGCGCGGAATGCCCGGAGACTTCCGCGATCGCGGCACGCGAGCCCGAAAGGTTGAACTGCCCGATCAGAGACGCCAGCGAGGTCGCCTCGCTCGAAAGGCGGTGCGTGACCGCGGTCGACTCCTCGACCATGGCGGCGTTCTGCTGCGTCATCTGGTCCATCTGGCCGACGGCGATATTGATCTCGTGTATGCCCGTGGACTGCTCCTTCGCGGCGGTTGCTATGGAGGCGATGTGTTCGCTGATGGAGTTGACCTGCTGGGCGATCTCGGCGAGCGCCTCGCCGGTCGCGCGAACGAGCGACACGCCGTTAGCGACTTCGGCGCCGGAGTTCTGGATCAGCCCCTTGATCTCGCGCGCGGCGGCCGCCGAACGCTGGGCCAGTTCCCGCACCTCCTGCGCAACGACGGCAAAGCCCATGCCGGCCTCGCCGGCGCGCGCCGCCTCGACACCCGCGTTCAACGCCAGCAGGTTCGTCTGGAAGGCGATTTCGTCGATCACGTTGATGATCGTCGAGATCTTTTCCGACGAAGCCTCGATCCTTCCCATCGCGTCGATCGCTTCGGTTACCACCTTGCCGGACCGGCCGGAGGCATCCTGGGCGTCGCTCGCCATGTGAGAAGCTTCTCCGGCGCGCTCGGAGGAACTGCGAACCGTTGCGGTGATCTGCTCGAGCGCTGCCGAGGTCTCTTCCAGTGACGCCGCCTGTTGTTCGGTGCGTCGCGACAGGTCGTCGGCGGCCGAGCGCATTTCGCTGGCATCGCTGTCGATCGCAGCGATGTTTTCCTTGATGTCGCGCATCGTCGCATTGAGCTTTTCGACCGACTTGTTGAAGTCCCCGCGCAGCACCTCCAATCCATCGATGAACGGCGTATCGAGACGGACGGCGAGATCGCCGTCGGCGAGACGGTTGAGGCCGGCCGCGAGCGCTTCCACGGCCATCCTGATCTGGCCTGCCTCTTCCTCTTTTGCCCGTTCGCGCTCCAGACGTTCGCGCTCGGAAAGGGAGCGACTTTCTTCTGCCGCGCGCTCGAGGCCGACCTTCTCGATGGACGCATCGCGGAAAATGATGAGCGATAGCGCCATCTTGCCGACTTCATCCTTGCGGTTCGCCGCTTCGATCTCGGCGTCGAGATTGCCGTTCGCGATGGCTTCCATGTCCTGTCCGAAGCGGGACAGCGCGTAACCGACACTGCGCACGATCAGCGTGGTCGCCAGGCCGATCACCAGCAGGAAGGCGGCGGTCAATCCGACCAGCCATGTCTGGCCCGAAACAGCCTTCGCCTCGGCGAAGGTGAGCTTGTCCTCGACCATCTTGTTGCCCAGGGAAGCCAGCGACGTCAGGGATTCGTTCAGACGTTCGCCGCCGCCATCAATTGCGTCGTCGAGCGCTGCGAACTCTGCTTCGGAAGCGTTGGTCTCTATCAGGTGCGGCAAGTCGACGGCGATCGCCTTTTCGACCTCGGCGAGATCGGACTCCATCGTTTCGGTCAGTTCCGGATGTCCGAGGACCGCGGCCATCTCGACGGTCTTGGCCTGATTGTCCCGGATCGTGGCGATGGACTGCTGGATGACCTCCGAGCGTTCGGGCAGGAGCTTGCCCTCTGCCTTGTCGATGATGGAATCCATCGCGGCGAGGACCAGTTC
>JBAQHA010000415.1:0-3417 GCA_049288075.1 Oricola sp. | reverse complement strand
TGTCGGGCGCGGCCTCGCCGGTCCAGGTGTCGGAGCCGATGACGGCCAGCGCCGCCAGCGTCCCGGGGGCCGCGGATTCGATCGCCGCGCCGTCGGCGAAGCGCAGGCCGGCGATCGAGGTGACCGCCGATGCGCCCGGCGTCAGGAAGCGGACGTCGATGCCGAACCACTGCCGCGCGGACGCCGCGAGAAGGGGATATTCCCAGTCGGCGAAACCCTCGATGAGCAATATCGCAAGCGTCTTGTGATCCGGCATCGCCGTGTCCTCAGGCCGCGAACTTGAACAGGCCGAACGAATTGCCGTCCGGATCGGTGGCGTAGAAGAACGCGCCGGACGGGATGTCGACCACCGGCGAGACGACCTTGCCGCCCGCCGCCCTGACCCGGCCCATGGCGTCCTCGAGCGCGCCGTCGACGCCGAGATGGATGGTGTTGCCGGCGCCGGATTCGGCCGGCGTGCCGGGATAGAGATGGCCGGAAACGCCCATGTCGTCGGCGCCGGAGAACATCACCATCGGGTTGGGACCCTCGTCGACGCGGCGCATCGAGATGGACAGGACTTCCTCGTAGAAGCGCTGGGCCGCGTCGAGATCGGTGACCGGGATCTCGAACCAGACGGCGGTATTTTTCGGCATGTCGGACATGGTTGTTTCCTTTCGGGGAAGAGTGGATGACAACCGCTTAGTCGCACACCCCTCCTGACAGCATAGTGTCAGGAGGGGTGTCAGTCCTCTTCAGGCACGGCCACCGTGTAGTTGAGCGCGAGGCGGCCTCCGTCGGCATAGACGGTCTGGCCGGTGATGTAGCTCGCGTCCGCGGAGGCGAGGAAGGCGACGACGGAGGCGATCTCCGACGGCTCGCCGATGCGCAGCAGCGGCGTGCGCGACAGGATGCGGTTCTTGGCTTCCGGATCGTCGTTCACGGAGGCCAGCATCTCGGTCATGATCGAGCCGGGACCGACCGCGTTGACGCGGATGCCATAAGGGGCGAGCGACATGGCCATCACCTTGGTGAGCTGGTTCACGCCGCCCTTGGAGACGCAATAGGGCACCTGGTTGGGGATCGCGACCGAGCCGTTGATCGACGACATGTTGACGATGGCGCCGGGGGCGCCGCCGGCCTTCACCTTCTCGACCATGCGGCGCGCGGCGGCCTGCCCGCACAGGAAGGCGCCCTTGATGTTGACGCGCATGACGCGGTCGAAATCCTCCTCGGAGACGTCGAGGAAATCCGCGCCATGGACGATGCCGGCATTGTTGGCGAGGATGTCGATGTCGCCGAACACGTCGAGCGTGGTCGCCATCAGATTGTGGACGGAAAGCCGGTCTCCGACGTCGGTTGCGATGAAGCGGACATCGCCGAAGGCCGACAGGTCCTTTTCGGCCGCCGCGCCGCGCCGCTCGTCGATATCGGCGAGCGCCACGCGCGCGCCTTCCTGCAGCAGCCGTTTCGCGATCGCGAAACCGATTCCCTGCGCGCCGCCCGTGACGATTGCGTTGTTGCCATCGAGTGCCATGTTCGCTCTCCCTGTTTTCCGAGGGAGAGCTAGGCCCTGCGAGAGGCGGGCGTCAAGCCGCGAAGACGCCTATGCCGCGCTGCTTCAGCACGTCGCCGATCTCGTCGAGGATCGCCGGGTCGTCGATGGTGGCCGGCATCTTCCATTCCTGGCCGTCGGCGATCTTCTGCATGGTGCCGCGCAGAATCTTGCCCGAACGGGTCTTCGGCAGGCGTTGCACGGTGAGCGCGATCTTGAAGGCGGCGACCGGGCCGATCTCGTCGCGCACGCGCTTGACGACTTCCTTCTCGATGTCGGCGACCGGGCGGTCGACGCCGGAATTGAGAACCAGGAAACCGGCGGGCGCCTGGCCCTTCAGGGCGTCGGCGATACCGATGACGGCGCATTCGGCCACGTCGGGATGGCCGGCGATGACCTCTTCCATCGCGCCCGTCGACAGGCGATGGCCGGCGACGTTGATGATGTCGTCGGTGCGCGCCATGATGAAGAGATATCCGTCCTCGTCCATGTAGCCGGCGTCCGACGTCTTGTAGAAGCCGGGGAACTCGTCGAGATAGGCCGAGCGGAAGCGGGCGTCGGCGTTCCACAGCGTCGGCAGGCATGAGGGCGGCAGCGGCAACCTGACGACGATGTTACCGAGCGTGCCGGCGGCGACCGGATGGCCGGCGTCGTCGACAACGCTCACGTCGTAACCGGGCATGACGACGGCAGGCGAGCCGATCTTGACCGGCAACATGCCGAGGCCCATCGGGTTGCCGGCGATGGCCCAGCCGGTCTCGGTCTGCCACCAATGGTCGATGACCGGGATGCCGAGCCTGTCCTGCGCCCAGATGATCGTGTCCGGATCAGCGCGCTCGCCGGCCAGGAACAGCGAGCGCAGGCTCGACAGGTCGTATTTCGGGATGAACTCGCCCTTCGGGTCTTCCTTCTTGATGGCGCGAAACGCGGTCGGCGCGGTGAACATCGAGGAGACCTTGTATTCCTCGATGATGCGCCAGAAGGTTCCGGCGTCGGGCGTGCCGACGGGCTTGCCCTCGAACAGGACGGTGGTCGCGCCGTAGATCAGCGGGCCGTAGACGATGTAGGAGTGGCCGACGACCCAGCCGACGTCGGACGCCGCCCAGAAGACCTCGCCCGGCCTGACGCCGTAAAGCGCATCCATCGACCAGTTGAGCGCGACCATGTGGCCGCCATTGTCGCGCACGACGCCCTTGGGCTGGCCGGTCGTGCCCGAGGTGTAGAGGATGTAGAGCGGGTCGGTCGCGGCGACGGGGACGCAGGGCACCTTCGTGCCGGCCTCGAGATGCGCCCAGACGGAGGCCGCGTAATCGACGTCGCGGCCAGGTTCGAGATCGTAGGGGTGTTCCTCGCGCTCGAGGACGACGCAATGTTCCGGCCTGGTCGTGGCCATGGCGATCGCGGCGTCGAGCAGCGGCTTGTAGGGAACGAGGCGCGTCGGCTCGATGCCGCAGGAGGCGGCGATGACGACCTTCGGGTGGCAGTCGTCGATGCGGGTCGCCAGTTCGTGCGCGGCGAAGCCGCCGAAGACGACGGAATGGACCGCGCCGAGGCGCGCGGCGGCCAGCATCGCGAAGGCCGCTTCCGGCACCATCGGCATGTAGATCAGGACGCGGTCGCCCTTGACGACGCCGAGATCGCGCAGCACGGCGGCGAGCGCCTCGACCTCGCGCAGCAACTCGGCATAGGTGTAGATGCGCTTCCTGCCGGTGATGGGGCTGTCATAGACGATCGCGGCCTGGTCGCCGCGGCCGGCTTCGACGTGGCGGTCGACGGCGTTGTAACAGGTGTTGCATTCGGCGCCCGCGAACCAGCGGCCATAGACGCCGGCGGAGGGATCGTAGACCTTGTCCCACGGCTTGAACCAGTCGATGGCTTCGGCC
>JBAQHA010000414.1:0-3225 GCA_049288075.1 Oricola sp. | reverse complement strand
CGACCGCACCGTTCGTAATGGGCTCGTCGACCACCTCCAGTGTAATGGACTTAAGCCGGTAGCCGGGCCCAAAGGTCGCTGCCAGATCGTCGGAATCGACTAGCCGTACGGTTGTCGGGTCCTCAATATTGGCGAAGGTTACGAGGCGCGGATAATCGGCCCGTGACAAAGCACGCTTCTCGCGGAGGCCCTCAAGATACGCAAAGTCCTCCTTGGGGTTCTTTGTCTTTCCTTCCGGGAGGAAAGTCCGCACCGCGCGATCGGCCTCGTTCGAGAGAAGTGCGAACAGATACACACCAGGCCGAATTTCCAGAAACGCGGCCTCTCCCTTGGCGGACTTGTAGAAGCCACCCTGGTGGGCAACGATCTGCGGTTGGTATCTGACATCCACACGAACGACGCTGCTGCCGGAGATGACGCCCTCCGGCGTCTCTACAATGACGGTCAGCTTCTGCCGCCAGTTCCAGCTGTCGAACCCCAGAAAACCGCAACCGGCGAGCGTCAGCATCGCGGCCGCCGCAGTCGCTCGTAGGGCGAGAGTCCCGAGCATTTCCTTCCTCACTAACAGGGCTAAGCCCCCGCCCCTGCCATGCCCTTGCGCACTTCGGCGCGCAGCGCGTCAATCGGGAGAAGCGCGCCATTGTCCTCGAAATGCCAGAAGGTCCAGCCGTTACAGGCGTCGAGGCCCTGCACTTTCGCGCCGATGCGGTGGATCGAGGCCTGTTCGCCCTCGTGATGGAGCGAGCCGTCGGCCTGCACGGTGGCGGCCCAGCGGCGCCTGGAATCCGTCAGCGTCGTGCCGGGTTTCAACAGCCCGCCTTCCAGCAACGTCACGAAGGCGACGCGCGGCTCGGCGCGCTTGGACGTGACGATCTTCAGAGTGGCGAGATCGGCCGGCTCGACCGCCTCGATGCGCGCCGTCGCCGCGTCGATATAGGCCTGTTCGCGCTCGATGCCGATGAAGCGGCGGCCCAGACGCTTGGCGACAGCGCCGGTCGTGCCGGATCCGAAGAACGGGTCGAGCACCACGTCGCCCGGTTTCGTCGAGGCCATCATGACGCGGGCGAGCAGCGCTTCCGGCTTCTGCGTTGGGTGCGCCTTGTCGCCGTTGCCGTCCTTCAGGCGTTCACCGCCGGTGCAGATCGGGAACAGCCAGTCGGAGCGCATCTGCAGGTCCTCGTTGGCCGCCTTCAGCGCCTCGTAATTGAAGGTGTATCCCTTGGCGTTCTGGTCGCGCGAGGCCCAGATCATCGTCTCGTGGGCGTTCTGGAAACGGCGGCCGCGGAAATTCGGCATCGGGTTGGTCTTGCGCCAGATCACGTCGTTGAGGATCCAGAAGCCGAGATCCTGCAGGCTGGCGCCGACGCGGAAGATGTTGTGGTAGGAGCCGATCACCCAGATTGTGCCGTTCGGCTTGAGGACGCGGCGCGCGGCGAGCAGCCAGGCGCGGGTGAAGGCGTCGTAGACCTCGAAGGAATCGAACTGGTCCCAGTGGTCGTCGACCGCGTTGACCTTCGACTGGTCGGGACGGTGCAGATCGCCGTCGAGCTGCAGGTTGTAGGGCGGATCGGCGAAGATGACGTCGACCGATTTTTCCGGCAGGCTTTCCAGCGCGGCGACGCAATCACCCTTGATGATCGTGTCGAGAACGTCGGCGACGGAACGGGAAGACGGAGCGGCATTGGCCGCGACAGGACGGCCCTTGGAGGCGAGGCGAACGACAGACATGATACACCCGATTTACGCAAAACAACTGGGGCGCATGGTTACCGAACGGAGTTAATGCCGGGTTAGCGCGATCAAGGAGATTTGAACGACTAGCGGCCGGGCAGGCGCTGTGCGGCGCCAATGCGAACCGCTATAGATCGCCGGCGCGTCCCTCGCGCTGCGCCAGGCCCCAACCAGGAACCCTCCCATGAAGCTCTACAACGCCAACCTGTCCCCGAATGCTTGGCGCGTTCGCGCCGTCGCCAGCGAACTGGGCATCGATCTCGAAATCGTCGATGTTGACCTGCGCAACGGCGGCCAGAAGACGCCCGAGTTCCTCGCGATGAACCCGAACGGCAAGGTTCCGGTGCTTGCCGACGGCGATTTCGTGCTGTGGGAATCGCGCGCCATCGACACCTATCTCGCCAGCCAGAAGCCCGAGCGGGGGCTCTATTCCGACGATCCCAGGACGCGCGCCGTCATCGACCAGTGGGTCTATTGGCAAGCCGCCCATCTCGGAACGACAGTCCAGAAGATCGTTTTCGAGAAATTCATGAAGGGCCTGTTCGGCATGGGCGAAGCCGACCCGTCGGTGGTCGCCGCCGAAACGAAGGCGCTCGAACAACTGCTCGCGATTTTGGAAGGCGCATTGAAAGGCAAGGACTGGATCGCCGGGCCGCTGACTATCGCCGACTTCACGCTGGCCAGCACCTTCATCTATCGCAAACCGGCGGGAATATCGCTCGACGCCTACCCCAACATCTCCCGCTGGCTCGCGGCCATGGAAGCGCGCGAGTCCTGGAAGACCGCCTCGGCTCCCATTCTCAAAATGCTCGGCTGAGCGGCAGCCTTACCTGCAGGCCTCCGGCTTGCGGTTCCACGGCGTGACCTTGAGCTTTTCCTCGAAGTCGGCTGCGATGTCGGCCAGCGTGATCCGCCCGAATTGCGCGAGAAGCAGCGCCTTCGCCTCGTCCAGCGTCGCCGACAGCCGGTCGTTGATCGCCTGTTCGACCAGGCATTGCGGCTGGTCGTCGGCGTGGCCGAAGGCGAATATGGCGGGATCGCCGAGCGCCCGGTAGACGTCGAGCAGCGTGATGGAGCGGAGGGGCGCGGCGAGCGCCCAGCCGCCGCCATGACCCTTCTTCGAGGTCAGAAGGCCGGCATCGCGCAACCCGGCCATGGTGCGGCGCGCGACGACGGGATTCGTGGACAGCATGGCCGCCACGGTTTCCGAGGTCATCGGCTCCTCGTGCTCGCTCATGTGGATGAGCACATGCAGCATGCGTGACAGGCGGTTGTCGCGGCGCATCCCGTTTTCCTTCGCGGTTTCGCGCGATCATAGGAGACACGCGGCACTTATGCAACTTTCAATGTTTCGAGAGTGTTGACTCCAGGCAATATGTAACTTTAAAAGTTTCTCAAACGTCCACCAGGGAGAGAGCCATGCCCGACACCACCTACGACGCCATCGTCATCGGCGGCAGTTTCGCCGGCCTGTCGGCGACGATGTATCTGGCG
>JBAQHA010000413.1:0-2066 GCA_049288075.1 Oricola sp. | reverse complement strand
GGCTCTGCCCGTGCACGCTCTCAATGCAGTGATCCGCAAGGTCGGCAAGACCGAGTTGAGCCGGCGTTCCGTGCTTCAGGGGCTCGGCGGTTTCGTGCTCGCAATGCATCTGCTGCCCGGCGAAGCGCAGGCCTTCGAGGCCTACCCGACGCAAGGCGCAAACATGCCGCACGGTCTGCGCAATGACCCGCACATTTTCGTCTCTATCGCGCGGGACGGGCAGGTTACGATCATCGCTCACCGCTCCGAAATGGGGACGGGGTCGAAAACCAGCCTGCCGATGATCATCGCGGATGAAATGGAAGCTGACTGGGACCGCGTGACGGTCAAACAGGCGGAAGGCGACGAGCCGAAATACGGCAATCAGGATACGGACGGTTCGCGCAGCCTCCGCCACCATATCCAGCCCTGCCGCGAGATCGGCGCGGCGATGCGCCGTATGCTCGAAAAGGCGGCGGCAGAGAAATGGGGCGTCGATGTGGGGCAGGTCGAGGCCATCGGCCATCAGGTCATGCACAAGACGCTCGGCAACCGGATCGGCTATGGCGACCTCGCCGAAGCCGCGATGGCTCAGGAAACACCGCCGCGCGAGGAGCTTCGCTTCAAGGATGAAAGCGAGTTCCGCTACATCGGCAAGGGCCATGTGCAGATCGTCGACCTGCATGACATTACGACCGGCAAGGCGGCTTACGGAGCAGACGTCAATCTGCCGGGCATGAAATATGCCGTGATCGCCCGCCCGCCCGTCGTCGGCGCGACCATCAAGTCGGTGGACGACAGCGCGGCGCTGGCCGTTCCCGGCGTCGAGCGCACGATACAGCTCAAGATCACGCCGCTCGGCTCGAAATTCCAGCCGCTTGGCGGTGTGGCCGTTATCGCCAACAGCACATGGGCGGCGCTGAAGGGGCGCGATGCGCTGCAAATCGAGTGGGATCGCGGCGAACATGGTTCGTTCAACACGCCCGGCTATGAGAAGGAGCTGCGGGCCTCTGCGGCGCAGAAAGGCGCGTCCGTCCGCAATCAGGGCGACGCCGACGGTGCACTGGGGAGTGCGGCAAAAGTGCTGACCTACGAATATTATCAGCCGCACGTCGCCCATGCGCCTATGGAGCCGCCTGCCGCCATTGCGAATTTCGCCGATGGCAAGCTGGAGATCTGGGCTCCCGTGCAAAGCCCCTATGTCGCCCGCACCGATACGGCGGAGTATGTCGGCATGGACCCGAAAGACGTCACCATGAACGTGACGCTTCTGGGCGGCGGTTTCGGACGCAAATCCAAGGCCGACTACGCCACGGAAGCGGCATTCCTCGCCAAGGAAATCGGCGGGGCGGTGCGCGTTCAGTGGACCCGCGAGGACGATATTCGCCACAGCTATTATCACACCACGTCGGTGGAGCGGATCGATATCGGGCTCGATGCGGATAACAAGGTCGTCGCATGGCGTCACCGCAGCGCCGCGCCGTCCTTCCTTTCGACCTTCGTGAAGGATGAAGGCGTTCAGCACGAGATCGAGATCGGCATGGGGCTGGAAAATCTGCCCTATGACATTCCCAACATCAGCGCCGAGCAATGCAAGGCCTACGCCCATACCCGCGTCGGCTGGTACCGTTCCGTCTCCAACATCCCGCGCGCCTTCGCGGTCCAGTCGGCAACGGCGGAACTTGCCGCCGAACTCGGCAAGGACCAGAAGGACTTCCTGCTGGAGCTGATCGGCGAGCCGCGCATTCTAGATGCGAAAGCCTGCGGCCTGCCGGGCAAGTTCTGGAATCAGTACGAGCCCTATGAGGAGTTCCCCTTCGACACCGCCCGCCTCGCCAATGTGGCGAAGATCGCCGCTGAAAAGGCCGGGTGGGGCAAGACGCTGCCGAAGGGCGAAGGCCTCGGCATCGCCGTGCACCGGAGTTTCGTGTCCTACATCGCCATGGTGGTTCATGCCAGGGTCGAGGATGGCACGGTGCGGGTGCCGGAAGTCCATGCCGTCATCGACTGCGGTTTTGCCGCCAATCCGGAGCGCATCCGTTCGCAAATGCAGGGCGCCTGCGTCTTCGGCATGTCGACGGCGATGT
>JBAQHA010000412.1:0-6319 GCA_049288075.1 Oricola sp. | reverse complement strand
CGAAATACGCGAATCTCTCGTTCAAGGAAGTGGACTACGGCGCGGACGCCAAGGTGGCCGTGTCGCGATACTTCTTCGGCCGCGACGCCATTCCCGACAAGGCTTGGGACGGCGGGCCGTTCTACTGCTATTTCGACGGCATCAAATCGGCCGGCGACGGCTATGTGCTGCACATGGACGCCGACATGCTTTACGGCGGCCAGAGCCAGACATGGATCGCCGAGGCGGTCGATCTGCTGCAACGGCGCGAGGATCTGCTGTTCGTCAGTCCGCTTTCCGGGCCGCCGCATCCCGACGGGCTGAAAGGGGCGCATGAAAACGCGTCGCACGCCTATCGCATCGAGACGATCGACGGACGCCCGGCCTACCGCTTCGACACGGTGAGCACGCGGATCTTCCTGATGGACATGGCGCGGTTCAAGGAGAGGATCGGCACGCTGCCGCTCGACCCGCCCTCCCTCGCCCGACGGCTGCGCGCGTTCCTGCTCGGCAATCCCACCGAGGCGCTGAGCGCGGAGATGGTTCTGACGAACGCGTTGCGGGCTCACGGCCTCGGCAACATGCATTTCCTCGGGAGCGGCGACGGCATGTACTCGCTGCACCCGCCGTTTCATTTCCCGGCGTTCCACGCGGCGTTGCCGGGGCTGATCGCCCGGATCGAACAGGGCGACATCCCGGACGGGCAGCGCGGCGACTACGACATCAACAATTCCATGTTCGACCTTACGCCCGCCTCGCAGCAGCATCGCTGGCACCGGCGCGCGCGGCGGCGGCTGGCGGATGTCGTGACCTACTGGATGGCCCGCGCCCGGGCCTGAGCGTCACGAACCGGTTTTCGACGGGCCGCCCTTGCGGCGGCCGATGATCGCCCAGGTGACGAGGCCGAGGGCGACCTGCAGCGCCATGCGCGCGGCCACCGCGCCTTCGAGCCCGCCATGGACGCAACCCGCCCAGACGGCGCCGACAATGGCGAAGTTCGAGACGACGATCAGGACGACGCGGGCGCCCTGCATGCCGATCGAGCGCATGATGTCGGCGCCGATGCCGGCGGCGCCGAGCAGCAGCGGGTAGATCGCCAGCATACGGATCAGGCCGACGGTTTCCTCGTATTCGCTGCCGAGCAGAAGCGGGACGTAGTCTGCGATGAAGAAGACGAAGACGGCGATCAGCGCGCCTATGCCGGCGATGAAGGGCAAGACGCGAATGCCGAAGGCGATGCCGTGTTCCGCACCCTTGTCGGCATGGCGGAAATAGCGGGTGTAGGTCGCGTAGAGCACGGCGCGGATCGGCGCGGTGGCGGCGTCGATGATGCGGAAGGCGGCGGTGTAGAGACCGGCCTGGTCGGCGCCGAGCGCCTGGACGATGACCGGCTTGTCGAGGTCGCGCAGGCCGGAGACGGAGGCGAATTCGAGGCTGAACAGCAGGCCGAGGCGGAAGTCGAAGCCGGTGAAGACGAACTTCGGCCGTCCGAAATCGTGGAGCACCATCGCCATGGTGACGACCGAGGCGACCGCGCTGGCGACGAGATACCAGAAGGCCCATTCGTCGAGCGTCACGGTGTCCGCGGTGAGCACGAGGCCGAGGATCGCCCCGAGGCGCAGCAGCAGGCTGCCGTTGTCGATCAGGAACTGCTTGCCGGCCCGGTCATGCGCCATGTAGGCGGCGGACCCCAGGAAGGTGAACTTGCGGAAGCCGCATTCGGCCAGGATCAGGCAGAGGATTCCCCAGGCGCTGAGATTCGTGGTCTCCAGGAAATGGAGGACGAAAAAGGCGAAGGCGACCGCCGGGATCAGCGTGACGGCGATGAGCAGCACGGCACGGCCGAAATAAACGGGAAACTCGCCGCGATTGACCGCCACCCGCTGGATCAGCAGGTGGTCGCTACCCCAGCCGACGAAGACGCTGACCATGAGCGCGACGGCGGAGACGCTGACGAAGATGCCGTAACCGCCCGGACCGAGCGCCCGGCTGATCAGAGCGAAGAAGCCGAATTGCGTGAGGATCTGGGCCGCGAAGTTGATGCCGTAATAGACCGTGTTGCGCACCAGCGGAGAACGATGAAGGTCACGCGCCCTTGCCGCGAGGTCTTTCAGGGTCGCAGGGCGCCGCCTTGCATCATTGTCCATCGTCGCACCGCAGCTTGCGGAGGCTCCCGATCCCCGGATCGGCGGAGCGACCCCGCGTGAGAAACCGTTTTCGGGGCGCATAGCCGGTCATGCCGACGGTCCCCGCCCGAGACCAATCTTTAGGGCGCAGCAGTTAATATTCCGAATCCCGGCCGGCCGCGAACGGGGCTAACCGGCTGTTGATTTTCGCGTGGCATTATCGCCGCAACGTTTTCCCGGAAAAGGCGGACCATGCTGGCCCGAACCCTCGTTCTCACCTTCCACGGCATCGGCGATCCGATCGTGCCGCTCGCGCCCGGCGAAGGACGCTATTTCGTCACGGCGGACATCTATCGCCGGACGATCCGCGCGCTCGCCGATTTCGAGGCCGCGCATAATGTGCGCATCCGCGTCACCTTCGACGACGGCAACCTGTCGGACCATGCGGTCGGCCTGCCGGCGCTCGCCGAGGCCGGGCGACGCGGCAGTTTCTTCGTGCTCGCCGGCCGGATCGGCGCCAGGGGCTACCTGTCGGGCGACCATATCCGCGAGATGCAGTCGGCCGGGATGACCATCGGCACCCACGGCTGGGACCATGTCGACTGGCGCAGGCTTGACGAGGCCGGACGCAAGCGGGAACTGCATGACGCGCGCAAGCGGATCGAGGACGAGACAGGCACCGCGGTGACGCAGGCCGCGATCCCGTTCGGCGCCTTCGACAGGGCCGTGCTCGGGCACCTGAAGCAGGCCGGCTATGCCAGGGTCTTCACATCGTCGGGCGGACTGTCGATCGACGGCACATGGTTCTGCCCGCGCCGGTCGGTGACCGAGGACTTCGATCCCGACACCGACATCGCGCCGAAACTGACGCTGAAGGAAATGCTGCGCGGCACGGTCTACGCGCCGGCGAGGAAACTGCGCTACCGGATCTAGGCGGGCTGGCGGTATAGCTCGGCGAGCGGAAGGCCGAAGACGGCGCGCAGCTTGCCGCGATTGAGGGCGAATTTCTGCCGCATGCGGAAGGACGCGGCGCGGTCGAAGGGCCGCAGGACCAGCATCGCCAATCCGGCGACCGAACATTTCGCCAGAGCATCGAGGGCGACGGGAACGCGCCGTCCGGCATCCGCGCCGGCCATGCGCATATTGGCGTAGGATTGCCCGGCCCGCCTGGCACGGCTCAGGATATAGGACGGCAACAGGCGCTCGGCGGGAACATGCTCGCGGGCGATGGCGTCGTCGGTGGCGACGATGACCGCGCCGAGCGCCGCGGCCTCGGCGAAAAAGGCGGTATCCTCGCCCCCGGTCAGCCCAAGCGCCGGATCGAAACGCAGGCCGAACCTGCGCACCATGTCCATCCTGACCAGAGTGTTGCCGCCACGGCCCGTCGTCAGGCGTTTTCCGCGATGGCCCCAGTTCATGAAAAGCGGGTTGGCCCTGACAAGCCATGCGGGCGTGTCCTCGGGATAATCGGGAATGACCGGTCCGATCACGACGTCGGCGCGAAAGTCGCGCTGGCAGGCGAACAACCGCTCCAGCCAGTCCCGTTCGACCCATTCGTCGTCGTCGACGAAGATCAGCCAGCCGCCGGGCACGGCATCCAGAAGAGCGTTGCGCGCCGAGGAGATGTTGGCGGAGGCGACGGGCAGACAGGTTACCGGGAGACAGCCAAGATCGAGCCCCTTCACAAGCCGCGTCGCCGCGCCGTCACGGGAGTCGTCGGCGACAACGACCGAGAGGTCGATGCCCGCCGGCAGGGAAACCCGGGCGAGCGAACGCAACGTGCCGGCAAGGGACGGACGTCCGATGCTGGCGATCGCAACCGAAACGGCTTGCGTCCTGGCCGGTTTCTTCATGCCGTGGCGGTTCCTGTGCGGCGCGGGGGATCAGTCGCGTTCATTATGCCGGACCACCTTTGAAGCATCGTTAAAGGAAGGCTAGGAAGTTTATGCTGCAATGGCATTTTACGCCGGCAGCGAAAGCCGCGCCTTTTCCGAAACGCCCGCCAGACCGATGGACCAATTTCACCCAGCCTTTTCCGTCGCGACGCAACCGGCCCGGCCGGTGGCTTTCGACGGTCTTGCCGGCTTCTTTCACGCCTCCGGCGGGGAAACGGCCGTGCTGCTCCTGAGCCCCTGGGGCTACGAGGAACTCTGCTCGCGCAAGACCTTCCGCATTCTCGGGGAAAAGCTCGCCGCGGCAGGCCTTTCCTGCCTGCGGTTCGACTATCCCGGGACTGGACATTCACTGGGCGAAAGCGCGGAACTCGACGACGATCAGGCATGGCGGAACGCCGTCCGCGGCGCGCTGAAGCAACTCGAGGCCTTGGCCAACCCGCGCAAGATCATCGTCATCGGCCAGGGGATCGGCGGGGCGTTGGCGGGCGACCTTGCGCAGGAAACCGATATCGACGGCCTCGTGCTGATGGCGCCGGTCATCCAGGGCCGCGCCTATCTGCGCGAGTTGACGGCCTGGACCGCAATGACGAAGCCGACCTTCATGGTCGACGCTTCCGACGGCCCGGAGGGCGGGTTGATGGCGGCCGGGTTCGTGCTGCCGGCGGCGACCGCGAACGAGTTCCGTTCGCTCAACCTGACCAATGACCGGATGCCGCGCGCCGGGAAGATCCTGCTGGTCGAGCGGCCGGACCATCCGGGCGACGCCAAGCTGGCCGCAGTCCTCGAAGCGCAAGGGACAAGGCCGGACCGGATCCCGTTCGAGGACTATGGCGACTATATCCTCGACCCGACGCTTTCGGTGGTTCCGGCCAAGGCGATCAGGGCGATTACCGACTGGTGCGCCGCCAATTTCGGGCTGTCCCGTGCAACCGCGCCGGCCACGGGCAACCTGCCCGCGACACTAAAGGGCCCGGACTTCGAGCAGACGCTGGTGCGCTTCGGGCCGGAGCGTATGTTTTTCGGCGCGCTGACGAAACCGGCGATCAAACCGGCGAGAACGCCCGTGCTGTTTCTCAATTCCGGCCACGACCATTCGATCGGCTGGGGCCGGATGATCACCGACTTCTCCCGGGCGCTCGCCCGTGACGGCATCCCGTCGCTGCGCATGGACCTGGCCGGCATCGGCGAAAGCCGACTGTGGCCGGGGCAGTCGGGCCAGGTGCTCTACACGGACCGGCAGCTCGACGACGTCGGACTGGCGATCGACTGGCTTATCGGCGAAACGGGTGCGGAGAAGGTCCTGCTCTACGGGCGATGCAGCGGCGCCTACCTCGCTTTCGTCGCGGCGGCGACCGATGCGCGCGTGGCCGGCGTGTTCCTGGTCAATCCGCGCCGGCTGGTCTGGGACGCGGACGAGGATATCGACGCCGCGATCCGCGAACCGATCCAGACGCTCGAAACCTATGGCCGCAAGATATTCGACCGCGAGACACTCGGACGAATCCGGTCGGGCGACCTGTCCGTCGCGAAGGCGGGATCGAAACTCGTGCGGGCGTTCAGCCGCGTCGCCGACCGTAAGCTTGCGCCAGTGCTGCGCGGCCTGTCGAAGCACTACCGGCTATCCGGCGTGGTTCACCAGCGCATGCGGGCGCTTGCGGATCGCGGCGTGCCGGTGGAACTGGTCTACAGCGACGGCGACCGGGGCCTGCCGGAGCTGCATGGCTGGTTCGGAGCCGATCTGGGCGGGCTCGCCGCCTACCGCAATGCCGAATTCCACCGGGTAGCCGGCGCCGATCACAACCTTACGCCGTTGGCGCCGCGCGGCGAAGTCCGCGAAACGCTGCGCGCCTTCGCGGCCCGCTTCCGGGGCTAGATACCCTGCACTGCCGATGAATCCTATTTCGCGCCCGACTGGACGTTGAGCAGCGAGAAGGCGCCATTGCGTTCCTCGATGACCGGCGCGCGGGGCGCCGGCTGCAACACGACGGTATCGGCGACCGGGGCCGGTTCGGGCTCTCTCCAGGCCAGAGCGGGATCCGGCGCTGCGGCGTAGGCGGGCGCGGCATCGGCCGGAACCGCTTCCGGGACCGCCGGCCGCGGCCCGATCTGCGCGGCGACCTGCCGGACAGCCTCGCCGCCGATCGCGAGCGCCGTTCCCAGCAGCAGGCCGAGAATGCCGGCAAGCGCGACGAGCAGTTTCTTCTTGGGCCAGACAGCGCCCTCAAGCGGCAGACCGGGCGCGATGACGCGGGCGCCGGGGGCGACGATCTGGTCCAGTTCGGAGATTTCCTTGGTGCGCGCGAGTGCGCTCTCATAGAG
>JBAQHA010000411.1:0-8050 GCA_049288075.1 Oricola sp. | reverse complement strand
GCCTGCACATGTTTGCGACCGCCATGGTCGCCGCCGGCACGCTGATGTCGGCGATCTGGATCCTCGCCGTCAATTCCTGGATGCAGACGCCCGCGGGCTATGCGATCGGCGCGAACGGCCAGTTCGTTCCCGCCGACTGGTTCGCGATCATCTTCAACCCGTCCTTCCCCTATCGCCTGGTCCATATGGTGCTTGCCGCCTATCTGACGACGGCTTTCGTGGTCGGCGGAGTCGCCGCCTGGCACCTTTTGCGCGGTCACAAGACGCCGGCCGCGCGCACCATGTTCTCCATGGCCATGTGGATGGCGACGCTGGTCGCGCCGATCCAGATCTTCGCCGGCGACCTGCACGGACTCAACACGCTTGAACACCAACCGATCAAGGTGATGGCGATGGAGGGCCACTTCGAAAGCCATC
Organism: Oricola sp.; assembly: GCA_049288075.1. Lineage (GTDB taxonomy): Bacteria > Pseudomonadota > Alphaproteobacteria > Rhizobiales > Rhizobiaceae > Oricola. The sequence goes on along the minus strand of JBAQHA010000411.1, from coordinate 7,633 downwards.
CCGACGGCGCGCCACTGATCCTGTTCGGCCTGCCGAACCAGGTCGAGAAGCGAGTCGACTACGCCGTCGAGATCCCGAAGCTTTCCAGCCTGATCCTGAAGCACGACCTGAATGCGCCGCTCGCCGGTCTCGATACCGTGCCGGATGAGGAGCAGCCGCCGGTCGCCGTTGTCTTCTGGAGTTTCCGCGTCATGGTCGGTCTCGGTTTCGCGATGCTCGGCATCGGCCTGTGGAGCCTCTATGCCCGCATGCGCGGCGGTCTGCCCGAGGCGCGCTGGCTGCAGCGCGCGGCGGTTGTGATGACGCCGGCCGGCTTCGTCGCCGTCCTCGCCGGCTGGATCACCACGGAAGTCGGCCGCCAGCCCTATACGGTCTACGGCCTCCTGCGCACGGCGGATTCCCTGTCGCCGATCGACGCACCCGCAGTGTCCGCATCGCTCGCGGCTTTCGTGGTCGTCTACTTCCTCGTCTTCGGCGCGGGCGTCTTCTACCTGTTGCGCTTGATGGCCAAGCCGCCCGAGCGCCGCGACGGCGACTTGACCAGGGGACCGTTGCGCGCCGCCGGCATCGCCCCGGGACCGGCTGCGCAACCCAAGCCGGCAACCGGCGAATAGGAGGCCACGATGGAACTGGACTACGCATTCATCTGGGCCGCCCTGATCGCCGTCGCCGTGTTGATGTACGTCATCCTCGACGGCTTCGACCTCGGCGTCGGCATCCTGTTTCCCTTCGCGAAGACCGAGCGCGAGCGCGACGTGATGATGAACTCCGTCGCCCCCGTCTGGGACGGCAACGAGACCTGGCTGGTGCTGGGCGGCGGCGGCCTGTTCGCCGTCTTCCCGCTTGCCTATGCGGTCATCATGCCCGCGCTCTACATGCCGATCATCCTGATGCTGCTGGCGTTGGTCTTTCGCGGTGTCGCGTTCGAATACCGCTGGCGCACGGAACGTGGCAAAGTGGTCTGGTCGGCGGCCTTCTTCGCCGGCTCGCTCGTCGCAGCCCTGATGCAAGGCATCGCGCTCGGCGCACTGGTGCAAGGCATTCGTGTCGTCGATCGCGCCTATGCCGGCGGATGGTGGGACTGGTTGACGCCGTTCTCGGTTCTGACCGGCGTCGCGGTAACCATCGGCTACGCGCTGCTTGGCGCGACCTGGCTGAACATGAAGACAGTAGGCGAACTGCAGGAAAAGATGCGCGGCCATGCCCGCTATCTCGGTGCGGCGACACTCGTCTCCATCGGACTGGTCAGCCTGTGGACACCGTTCCTCAACGCTGGGTATTTCGACCGCTGGTTCGCCTTCCCGACCGCTATCTTCAGCTTCCTGGTTCCGGTGCTGGTGTTGTTCGCTGCCTGGGTGCTGTTCCGGGGCCTCGCGGCCAAGCGCGATGTCTCGCCCTTCCTCGCCGCGCTGTCGTTCTTCGTGCTTGGCTATGCCGGCATCGGCATCAGCTTCTATCCGCACATGGTGCCACCGTCGCTGACGATCTGGGATGTTGCCGCACCGGATTCGAGCCTGAAGTTCGCGCTGGTCGGCGCGATTATCCTGCTGCCGGTGATCCTCGCCTACACCGCCTACGCCTACTGGGTGTTTCGCGGCAAGGTCGATCCGGAAGGAGGCTATCATTGAACGCCGGGCCGGTATCGAAACTGCTCTGGTTCGCCGGCCTTTGGCTGGCCGGCGTCCTGGCCGTCGGGATCGTCGCTTACGGCATACGTCTCGTCCTGGCCTGAGCGGGAGCCGCGCCGCAAATCCCGCAACGAAAAACGCCCGCCGGCTAAATCCGATGGATCGCCGGCGAGCGCCTGGGAGGAAGTGCTTTGCGATGACCGCCGGGCGAGGAGTCGCTTCACACTTCCGGATCGGCCGCCCTTGGGCGGCTAGTCGATGCCGCCGCCGGTATTCTCCTCGTCTCCCTCTGGCGTCACGTTCAGCACCTGGGCGCGCTTGGTGATCTCCACCGGCCCGGGCTTGCAGTCGGTCATGCAGGGATCCTTGATCGCGTAATGCGCTTCCTGGAACCGGTCGTCCTCGATGAAGTTCACCTCGTTGGGCAGATGAACATCGGTGAAGTTCTCGTTCGACAGTTCGAAATCCTCGTCCGTCACGACATCGTTCAGGTAGAGCAGATAGGCCGTAATCGCATAGACGTCATCGTCCGACAACGAGCGCGCATCGCCGAACGGCATCGCCCGGCGGATATAGTCGTACACCGTCGACAGATACGGCCAGTAGGAACCGATCGTCTTTTCAGGCCGCTCGTCGGTCAGCGTGTCCTGTCCCCCGGCAAGCACCGGCCAGCGGCCGACGGCTTCGCCGAAATCGCCATGGCACATCGCGCAATTCTCGGAGAACAGCACCTCGCCGTCCGCTACCGTTCCCTTGCCGACCGGCAGGCCCACGCCGTCGGGCCGGACATCCACGTCCCACGCGACGACCTCGTCCTCGGTGGCGACGCGGCCAAGCCCGAAGGCGCCCTCGTGGTCCGGAGGCGCCGCCTCGGCCGCCACCGCCGGCTTCTCGGCCATCGCGACCTCGGTTTCCGGCTCGGCGGGAGCCTCGGCGGTTTCGTCGGCAGGCGCTTCCGCCGGCATGGCTCCGCCTTCGGAATAGGTCTTCAGATACGCGATGACATTGGCGATATCGGCCGAGGACTTCAGCCCGGCAAACGCCATCTTGGATCCCTTTACGAGATCCTTCGGCCGGACGAGGAACTGGGTCAGCGTCTGCTCGTCCCAGGTCTTGCCGCCCTCGCCGAAGGCGGTCATCGCGGCCGAATACTTGAATCCCTCGACAGTGCCCGGCGTGCGACCGATCAGTTCGTTGAGCTGCGGGCCGACACGGCTGTGCGCGCCCTCCCCGATCGAATGGCATGCCGCGCATTTGCGGAACACCTTCTCGCCTTCCGCCGGATCGGCAGCGAAAGCGTGACCTGCTCCAGCCGTGACGGCCGCGGTCAGGAGAGCCGACTTAAGAAGAAACTTCAACATTCTCGACCACTCCGTCGCCTTTGACATACCAGGTCTGGATGCCGTTGTTGTGATAGATCGAGTTGACGCCGCGCACCGCGCGCAACTCGTCCTTGGTCGGCTGCACGAAGCCGGCCTCGTCGATAGCGCGCGACTGCAGCAGCAGTTCCGATCCGTCCCAGTCGAAGTCGTAGTAGAAGCGGTGCAGCGCCTTCGACAGGCTCGGCCCGTCGAGACGCGCCGCTTGCCAGTTGCGCCCGCCGTCGAGCGAGACGTCGACCCGCTTGATGGTGCCGCTGCCCGACCATGCCAAGCCGGTAATGACGGTACGGCCGCGGCCGTGGGTAATCGGCGCCTGCGGGCTCGGGCTGGTGATGACGGATTTCACTTCCATCAGCCAGGTGTGGCGGCGCGCCTTGCCGTCCGGCAGCAGGTCAGTGTATTTCGAGGTTTCCTCGCGTTGCGCCCAGGGCTCGTCGCCGACTTCGATGCGGCGCAGCCATTTGACCCACATGTTGCCTTCCCAACCGGGAACGACAAGGCGGATCGGATAGCCCTGTTCGGGCCGCAGCGCTTCGCCGTTCATCTTGAAGGCAACGAGGCAATCGTCCAGCGCCTTCTCGATCGGAATCGAGCGTGTCATTGCGGAGGCGTCGGCCCCTTCGGCGAGCACCCACTTGCCCGCGGTTTTCACACCGGCTTCTTCCAGCAGGTATTTCAGCGGCACGCCGGTATAGGCGACGCAATGGACCATGCCGTGCGTGAACTGGCAGCCATTGAGCTGGCTGCCGCGCCATTCCATGCCGGAATTCGCCGCGCATTCCAGGAAGTAGACCCGGTTCTCGCGCGGAAAGCGCTTCAGATCGTCCATTGTGAACACGAGTGGCGTATCGACCAGGCCGTTGATCATCAGACGATGATCGGCCGGATTGATGATCGCCGTGCCGCCGTGATGACGCTCGAAGCACAGCCCGTTCGGCGTAATGATGCCATCGAGTTCATGCAGCGGGGTGAAATTGATCGAGGAGACCGGATCGGCCGTCAGCCAAGGCACGTCGCGGCGCACCACATGTGCCTCGAATTCCGACGGCTTGCCGTAAGGCGCCGCGTCCACGCCGTCGCCCAGATAGCGGTTCCAGTCCTGAACCTCGGTGATAAGCGGATCGCCCGCTGCCCGCGCCGTCGCCGCTGCGGCCAGCGTTGCGCCGCCCGCGAGACCTGCTTGCAGAAAGCGCCTGCGCGACGCCCCTGTCTGGTCCAGTTTGTCTTTCGTTTTCGTACTCACACGTTCCTCCCGGATCGCTGACATATTCAATTTTTTCTATATATCAGGAAAAATGACGCATGTCGAATGCGACATTACGCCTTTTTACGCGTCGACGATGACCGACGTGTTTTCCTGCAACTGGACTGCCGGATTCTTCTGGAGGTAGTTCTCCACGACATCCCAGATCGCCGGACCTTCCGTGCCCTCGTTGACCGATGCCCAGCCTGCGACCGCGTATTCCTTGTCGGCTTCGATCGCTTCCCCCGACTTCAGCAGCGTCATCTCGGAAATGCGCGAACCCATCTGTTCGTTCACGTTGATCCGGTAGCCCATGCCGCCGACGCGCACCATGTCGCCGCCCTGCTGGTAGTAGGGATCCGTGTTGAACAGGTTGTCGGCGACATCTTCCATTATGTCCTTGATCAGCGTTCCCGTCATCATGGAACGGTAGGCCGCCGGATAGGTCATCGACGTGGCGTTGTGCAGGTCCTCGACCGTGATCGACTGGCCCGGCAACAGACTCGTGCCCCAGCGGAAACCGGGCGAAAGCGCGATGTCGGCGTCGCGTTCGGCCAGCAGCGCATCGCAGATCAGGTCGTCGAACGTGCCGTTGAAGTTGCCCCGCCGGTAGAGCAGCGAGTCCGTCTTGCCCAGTTCGCGGCCAAGTTCCGCTTCATAAGGCGCGCGCACCTTGTCGATCATCGCCGACATGTCTGCGTCCGGCGTGATGACATCGGAGAAGATCGGGATCAGCTTGTGCTTGTAGCCCTGCACCGCGCCGTCGCGCACATCGAGATCGACACGCGACAGGAACTTGGCGTTCGAGCCGGATGCGATCACCAGCGTGTTGTTGATGATCACGGGCTCTGGCAACGCGTCATGCGTATGGCCGGTCAGGATCACATCGATCCCGTCGACGCGCGAGGCGAGCTTTCGGTCGACGTCGAAGCCGTTATGCGACAGCAGCACCACGACATCCGCACCTTCGGCGCGAACCGCCTCGACATTGGCGATGACATCCTCCTCACGGATGCCGAACGACCAGTTCGGGAACATCCAGCGCGGATTGGCGATCGGTGTATAGGGAAACGCCTGGCCGATGACGGCAACACGAACGCCGCCCTTGTCGAAGATCTTGTAGGCTTCGAAAGCCGGCTCGTTCCACTCGCTGTCGTAGATGTTGCCACCCAGGAACGAGAACGGCAGGCTGTCAACCAGTTCCTTGACGCGGTCTGCGCCATAGGTGAATTCCCAGTGCCCGGTCATCGCGTCGGGTTGCAGCGCATTCATCAGCTCGATCATGTCGGAGCCCTGTGTCTGCAGCGATGCGTACGATCCCTGCCAGGTGTCGCCGCCGTCGAGTAGCAGGACATTGTCCTCGCCGCGCTCGGCGCGGATGCGCTTGATCACGGTCGCGACGCGGTCGAGGCCACCCATCCTGCCATAGGACTTGGCGAGCGAGACGAAATCCTCCGATGTCAGCGCATAGGCATGCGGCGTGCCCGGCTCGATGTTGTAGAGCTTCAGGAAGTCCGCGCCCGTGACATGCGGCGGCAGGCCCGCGGCTTCGCCGACACCAAGATTGATCGACGGCTCGCGGAAATAGAGCGGCTTGACCTGGGCGTGAATGTCGGTGATGTGAACCAGCGTCACATTGCCGGTCGCTTCGAACGACAGGAGGTCCTCTTCCGTCAGCGCCTGCTGCGCCATGGCGCGGGACCATTTCCCGATCAGCCCGGGCCCGGTTGCCGCGGCTGCGGCGACGGAGGCCATGAGGAATTCGCGACGTGAGAACATGCTGTTCAACTCCAGACAAAGAAATCCTGTCCGGCGCGCGGCCGGAGGATCATTCTTAAGCCATAAGGTTTGACCGGGGCGTGTCGCCCCGGCCGTGTTTTTTCCGTACCTGCCTACTGGCGGACGGCCGGCGTTTCGATCGAAAGGCCGGTGCCGCGCCAGGTCACGTAGACCTCGAGCGCCATCAATTCATCCGAGAAGGCCGCGGGCATTTCGGCGCGCGTATCGCGGATGCAACCGCGGAAGCGGTTGTGTAGCGAAACGAGGCCGGCATTCTTCAGGCGGTAGGTCGGGAAGCCGTTGACCTGCCCCTGGCTGAGATGGTCGGCCCGGATGAAGTTCCCGTTGTTCTGCTCATGGCAGTTGGAACACGACAGGTTCAACTGACCGAAGCGAGTGTAATAGAGATCCTTGCCCTTTTCCCACCAGCTCTGCATCTCGCCCTGCGCAAGGTCGATCGACATCGGTTCGCCGAGCGACTGATACTTGATGTAGGTCGTCAGCGATTTCTGACCACCCTTGTCGAATGCCCAAGCCTCCGCGCCCATTCGTTCGGTACGGCAGGTGTTGATCTGCAACTCGATATTGATCGGCTTGCCGGATGCGGCGTCCCACTTCGGGAAATGCGCCCCGACGCCTTTCATCGACTCGGCCGCATCGCCATGACAGGTCGCGCACGACTTGCCCTCGGTGCCCTCGACCGTATTCCAGATCTGCTCACCTTCCCCGACCCCGAGCATGCCGGGATTGGCGAAGCCGTCGGCTTCAAGCGCCCGGGTTTCCGGTTCGCGGAACAGCCAGCCGGAAAGAACTTCGTCGAGCGGGTGACCCTCCGGCGGAGCCGCGCGGGTGATCATTTCCTTCTCGCCGTCAATGAAGAGTTTCTCGTCGACCGGCCCGCCAGCGAGCGCGGACGAACCGAGCGCTCCGGCGAGCAGGAACGCGGCTGCTGTGATTAGATAATGCTTTTTCAAGGCGATTCCTCCCTGCAAAGGTGACGGCCTGCCCTCCCAGCGCAGGCCGGAGCGCTTTACTTCAGCGCGATTTGCTGCTCGTCCGTGTAGACCGACCCGTCATCGTCCACCCAGGTGAACTTGAACGTGCCTGCCTCGGCGACCTTGGCCGTGAACTCCAGATAGGGGTTCGCGGACACCGACGGCTCGATGTCACAGGAGAACACCGGCTGGCCGTTGAACTCGCAGGTGAACTTGTTGATGATCTGCCGCGGAATGGGCTTGCCCTCGTTGTCTTTACGCTGGCCCGACTCCATCGGATGGCTGATCAGGGTCTTGATGGTGATGACCTCGCCCGCGGAAGCGGACTTCGGCACTTTGACGCGTGGTTTTACCGATGCCATTTCTTCTTTCCTCCGGGTTCGATCAGCCGCCGCAGCCGCCGATGGTCACCTTGACTTCTTTCTTGTCCATGAAAACCTGACCGGTGCTGGTCTTCGCCACGGCGATCACGTTCTGCGTCTTGGCAAGGCGCATGCGCGTCGTCGCGGTCGCTTCACCGCTCATCGGGGTGAAGTTGAAGGTGATCACGTCCGGCGACGGATTGCCGTCGGCATAGATCGCGACCTGGGTCACGTAGTCGTCGGC
>JBAQHA010000410.1:0-3729 GCA_049288075.1 Oricola sp. | reverse complement strand
CCTTGCCCTGGAACAGGTCGGCCGCCGTCAGTCCGCCCGACGACATCATGAATTGCAGCCGCGTGCCGCCCGGCTCCTCCGAAACGCCGAGTTCCTCGGCCACCTGGTTCACGTAGCGGCGCAGGATCGGCGACAGGTAGGCGTCGACCACGGTCGTGTCGCCGCGCCCGACAAGCTTCGCCAGCGGCGAGACCTTGTGGCTGACCGAGATCTGCGTGAAGCCGATCATGGTGGCCATTTCCTCCGCCGCCAGTTCGTGTTCGGGGAAGGCCCAGGCGTGCATGAAGGCGATGGCGACGGCCCGGATACCCTTGTCGTAGGCCTCGCGCACGTCGATTTCGATGCTGGCCATGTCGACGGGCGCCTCGACCGTGCCGTCGGCCAGTACGCGCTCCGGCACCTCGATGACCCGCTCGTAGAGTTGCTCGGGCAGGATGATTTCCTTGGCGAAGATGTCGGGGCGCGCCTGGTAGGCGATACGCAGCGCGTCGCGGAAACCGCGCGTGATCAGCAGCAGCGTCCGATCTCCCTTGCGTTCCAGCAGCGCATTGGTGGCGACGGTCGTGCCCATGCGCACGGTGCCGATGCGCTCCGTCGGCACGGGTGCCCCCTTCGGCACGCCGAGCAGGTCGCGAATGCCCTGCACCGCGGCGTCGCGATAGGCTTCCGGGTTTTCCGACAGCAGCTTGTAGGGATGGATCGCGCCCTCGGGATCGACGCCCAGAACGTCGGTGAACGTGCCGCCACGGTCGATCCAGAAGTCCCAGCGTTTCCCGTTGGTCATCATGCGTCTCCCTGTCCCGACAGGGCACGACGTTGACAATTTATCGACATTTTGTCAACGTCGCGCCGGCGCAGTCCCCGGGAAGGAGAGTCCATGGCGAACGACTACATCGTCTCTTCGGCGCATCTGGCGCAGTCGCAGATGCCGGAAGCCTCCGAACTGGAATTCGCGCTCACCATGTCGAACCACGCCTTCCACCGCTGGATGGTCCGCTGCATGGCGGCGGCCGGCGCGCCGGGTCTGTCGCCGCTGGAAGTGCTGGTCGTCCACCTCGTCCATCATCGCGACCGGCCGAAGACGCTCGCCGATATCTGCCTCGTCCTGAATGTCGAGGACACGCATCTGGTCTCCTACGCCGTCAAGAAGCTGGAGGGGCAGGGTTTCGTCGCCACCGGCCGCGACGGCAAGGAAAAGACCGTCGCAATCACGCCGAAGGGCTTCGCGGCCTGCGTCGAATACGGCAAGTTGCGCGACCGGCTGCTCGTGTCGTCGATCAAGCGGCTGGGATTCGATCCGGCGGAGGTGTCGCGCCTTGCGGCGCTGCTGCGCGCCCTGTCGGGTTCCTACGATCAGGCTGCCCGCGCCGCCGCGGCGATGTAGCCGGCCCGTTTCTCTCGAAATTGAATCAGCGAGTCATCAACCGTGATGGAGCGATGGCCGCGGCCCTTTCGTTTTGGTCGCGATACCGAAACCTGATGAAAGGAACGACCATGCGTAAATTGCTTCTCTCCACCGTATCCGTGGCGGCCTTGCTGACTCTCGCCGCCTGTAACGACCAGTCCGCCGACGCGACCGACAAGATCAACGATACCGCCGTCGAGGATTCGGCGGACGCCAATGCGGCGGTTCCGTCCGCCGACGGCGCCGACGAGTCCATGGCCGCGGCTCCGGCCGAGCAGTCGCAGACCGGCGTGACCGCCCAGTCCGACACCACGACGACGCCGCCGGCCGGCGACACGGGCACGACCGAGACGGCGGAGGCTGGTTCGATCGAGAAGGCGCGCCTTGCAGTCGTCAACGCCAAGGCCGCCGTCGCATCCGGCGCGACAGATCAGGCGCTCGAGTCGATCGGCGAGGCGAATGCGGCGATCGAGAAAGTCGACGAGGCCGCGGACGTCCGCCAGGCGCTGGACGATGCGCGCGGCGCCATCGAGGCCGGCGAGTACGAGCTGGCCAGCACCGCGCTGACCGACGCCGAGAAGGCGCTGCAGGAGGTCAACCAGCAGGCTTCGGCTCCGATGCCGACCTCCGACGAGACCACCGCGAGCACCGGCCAGTAAGAGGTCGATACCGGCAAGGCGTCCCGGTTCCCGCCGGGGCGCCTTGCTTTGTGCCAGCAGAAACAAGGCCTGGCCTTACTCTGGAATGTGCCGCGTGTATCCGCGCCCGACCAGATAGTCGTAGGCGCGTTGCGCGTCGTCGGGAATCGGCTGCTCGCTCTGGAAACCCCGCGCCGCGTAGTCTGTCATCCGCCACATGTCGCCGACCATCTCGCAGATCAAGTCTTCCATCGTGTGGTGCGGCGTCGGCTGGTCCGCCAAACCGTGCAACGGCGCGGTCACGACGGCGTCGATCTCCGGCCATTGCATTTGGGCTGTGGCGAGGCAGCGGCGCTGCGTCTGCGGCTTGGTGACCAGGATCACGGTGCGCGCGAGAGGGAGAATGGCCCTTGAGTAGCGCATGTTCTCGCCGATATTCGTCGCTCTCTCTTCCAGCACGATTGCGTCCGGCCGGACGCCGCGCTCCTGGGCGCGGTCCCGGAACGCCGCCGCTTCCGACGACGGATACAGCCCGGATGTCCAGTTGCCCGTGCCGCCGGTGAACAGGATCACCGGCGCGAACCCCGCCTCGTATAATTCGGCGCACCAGTCGGCGACGCGCAGATCGTAGCTGCCGAGCCCGACGATCGCGTCCGCCTCGCGCGGCGGTTCGTAGATGCAGTGATAGTCCCACAGCATTTCGGCCGCCGCGATGTCGCCCGGCGTCGCCTCGCGTGGCGCCGCGCTCATCCCGCCCGCGCCTTGCGGCCGAACCAGACCGTCGCCGCAACAGCGACAGCAAACAGCACCGTGCGCGCCGTGACCGTTTCGCCGAGCAGGAAGGCCGACAACGCCACCGTGACGAAAATCTGCAGCAGTTGGACCTGGCCGACGCGCGCTATGCCGCCGATCGCCAGCCCGGCGTTCCAGGCGAAGAAGCCCAGAAACATGGAGAACAACGCGTGATACCCAAGCGCCAGCGCCGCGCCGGGCTCCGGATGCAGATAGCGGTCTTCCCACAGGAACGCCGTCAGGACGAAGTTGATCGGCGCCGTCGCGACCAGCACCCAGCAGATCGCTTCCCATCCGGGCATTCGGCCGGACAACCGGCCCATGATGACATAGCCAAGCGCCGCCGAGAGCGCTGCCGCCAGCAGCCAGAAGTCGCCCGCCTCGACGCCGAAGCCGCCGCCCATGTCTTGTCCGATGACGAACCAGATCACCAGCGCTGCGCCCAGAACCGACCACATCCAGAAGGCCTTTCCCGGCCGCTCCCCCGTCAGGATCACGGCGAAGGCGGCGGTCGCCAGCGGCAGGATGCCGAGTACGACGCCGCCATGGCTGGCGCCGACCGTCACCATTGCGAGAGAGGAAAAAGCCGGGAAGCCGAAAGTCACCATCAGCCCGGCCGCGAAAACCGGGCCGAAATCGCTTCGCGCCAGTCGCCGTCCGCGCGCAATCAGCACCGCGGCCGCCAGGATCGCCGCGGCCGACGCGCGCGAGCTGGCGATGAACAATGGCCCGAAGGACGGAAGCGCCAGCACCGTCGCCGGCAGCGTGCCGCCGAAGATCACGACGCCGAGGAAGCCCAGCGCATAGCCGAGCGGAACGTTGCGGTTGGATGTCGGCATGAAGGAAACCGGGATTCGACAGCAGGCGAGGTTGCACGGCTGGCGCGTTTACGCA
>JBAQHA010000409.1:0-2132 GCA_049288075.1 Oricola sp. | reverse complement strand
GCGAGGCGATCGATTTCCTGCGGACGCTGGAGAACCGCCAGCATCCCGATCACGATACCGAGGTCTGGCCGGAGGAAGGTTGAAATGGGCGAAATCTCGATCACCGGCGGGTGTCAATGCGGCGCGGTGCGCTACCGCGTCGCGCAGGAGTTGACCAACCCGCATCTTTGCCACTGCCGCATGTGCCAGAAGGCGGCGGGGAACTATTTCATGCCGCTGGCGGGCGCGCCGCGCGAAAGGGTCCTCGTCACCCGCGGCGAACCCGGCTGGTTTCATTCGTCCGACATCGTGCGGCGCGGCTTCTGCCGTGACTGCGGCACGCCGCTGTTCTTCGATCCGGTCGACAGCGGGCATCTGCTGGTCACCCTCGGCAGCCTCGACGACCCGTCGCGCTACAGGCCGGTATCGGAGGATTCGGTGGAATCGCGGGTGCCTTTCGTCGCCGAATGGGTCGATCTGCGCCAGAAGGTGACCGAGGACGATTTTTCGGAAGCCGAGGTCATGGCGATCCGGGACAGCAACCGCCAGCATCCCGACCACGACACGGAAACCTGGCCGCGGGAGAGCGCGGATGGCTGAGACCTTTTCCGGCGGATGCCAGTGCGGCGCGGTGCGCTACCGCTGCGAGGGCTTCGGCCGCGCCTCGATCTGCCATTGCCGCATGTGCCAGAAGGCCTTCGGCGGCTTCTACGCGCCGCTGGTGACCGCCAGGGGCTTCTCCTGGACGCGCGGCGAACCGTCATGGTTCCGCTCCTCCAACAAGATCCGGCGCGGTTATTGCGCGCAATGCGGCACCCCGCTCGCCTACGACTGGGGCGGCGACATGGAGGTTTCCATCGGCTCGCTCGACGATCCGGAAGCCGCGCCGCCAACCGTCCAGGTCAATCCGCACGACAAGCTGTCCTTCGTCGACGGCCTGCACGAATTGCCGATGGTGCGCACCGCGGACATGCCGCAGGGCGCGGCCTTCATGGCGGGCATCGAGAGCCATCAGCACCCGGACCAGGACACCGATGCCTGGCCGCCTGCCTGACGGGACGTTTCGCCGCGTGGCGCAAGTCGGGCGGGATGCCGATATGGATGGCAAACCCGAACAGGAATTCGAAGATGGCCGAACGCAATCCGCAGACCCAGATGCCGAAATGGCTGCTCTACGGCCTGATCGGCAAGGGCGTGCTCGTCGTTGTCGTCGTCCTCGCGGTGCTGTACTACGCCAGGGTTTTCTAGAAGGAACCCAGGCGCCATGAGCGGCTTGCGCACGCTTTATCCGGCCATCGAACCCTATGCGAGCGGCCATCTCGACGTCGGCGACGGCCACCGGGTCTACTGGGAGCGCTCCGGCACGCCCGGCGCCAAACCGGCCGTGTTCCTGCATGGCGGTCCCGGCGGCGGCTTCTCGCCGCACCATCGCAGCCTGTTCGATCCCGGGCGCTACGACGTCATGCTGTTCGACCAGCGCGGCTGCGGCAAGTCGACCCCGCACGCCTCGCTCGAAGCCAACACGACCTGGCACTTGGTCGCCGACATCGAGCGCCTGCGCGAAATGGCGGGCGTCGGGAAATGGCAGGTCTTCGGTGGCTCCTGGGGCTCGACGCTGGCGCTCTCCTATGCCGAGGCGCATCCGGAACGGGTGAGCGAACTCATCGTGCGCGGTGTCTACACGCTGACCCGCGCCGAACTCGACTGGTTCTATCAGTTCGGCGTATCCGAGATGTTCCCCGACAAGTGGGAAGCCTTCGTCGCGCCGATCCCCGTAGCCGAGCGCCACGAGATGATGGCAGCCTACTACCGCCGCCTGACGAGCGACGACCGCGCCACGCGCATTCGGGCGGCGAAGGCCTGGAGCACCTGGGAAGGCGGCGTCATCACGCTTCTGCCCGATCCGCAACTCGACAGTGATTTCGCCGACGACGCCTTCGCCGAGGCCTTCGCGCGCATCGAATGCCATTATTTCGTCAATGCCGGCTGGCTGGAGGAGGGGCAATTGATCCGCGACGCGCACAAGCTGCGCGAAATTCCGGGTGTCATCGTGCATGGACGTTATGATATGCCGTGCCCGGCGAAATACGCCTGGGCGCTGCACAAGGCATGGCCGCAGGCGGAATTTCACCTGATCGAGGGGGCGGGCCACG
>JBAQHA010000408.1:0-4341 GCA_049288075.1 Oricola sp. | reverse complement strand
GTACCAGTCGGCCGATTCCGGCACGTCGGTCTGCTCGCCCCATGTCATCGGCGATGACGGCGGCAGGTCGCAATACCAATCGTAGAACGACAGGCAGACCCCGCCGAGCAGGGACAGGTAGCGGGACCCGGCGGCGTAGGAAATCATGGACATCGCCGGGATCGGCGAGAAGCCGATCACCCGGTCCGGCCCCCACTTCCTCACCGTATAGGCGTTGGCGGCGGCGATGATCTCGTTGACCTCGTCCCAGGTCGCCCGCACGAAGCCGCCATGACCGCGCACCTTGATGTAGTCCGCGCGTTTGGCCGGATCCTCCTGGATCGCGATCCATGCGCCGATCGGTGTCTTGACCGTCCGCTCCTTGCGCCATTGCTTGAGAAGCCGCGCGCGAACCAGGGGATATTTCACCCGGTTTGCCGAATACATGTACCAGGAATAGCTGGCGCCGCGGGCACAGCCCCGCGGCTCGTGATTGGGAAGATCCGGGCGTGTGCGCGGATAGTCGGTCTGCTGGGTTTCCCATGTGACGATCCCGCCCTTGACGAAGATCTTCCACGAACAGGAGCCGGTGCAGTTGACGCCGTGCGTCGAGCGCACGATCTTGTCGTGCTGCCAGCGCTTGCGGTAGGCATCCTCCCAGTCCCGGTTCTCGTTGGTCGTAACCCCGTGCCCTTTGGAAAAAGTGCCGGTATTCTTGCGCGCGAGGAAATTGAGGCGGTCAAGAAGTTGTGACATTGCATATGTCCTTTCGTGTCAGCCAGTCAGCAGGGAACCGGCGCATTGCGGCGGGTGTAGTAGAGCCACGTCAGCACGGTGCAGACGGCGTAGAAGATGCCAAATCCCCACAGCGCCATCTCCGGCCCGCCTGTCATCGAAATCGATGTGCCGTAGGACTTCGGGATGAAGAAAGCGCCATAGGCGGCAATGGCCGAGGTAAAGGCTATGATCGCCGCGCTCTCGCGCTCGATCTGCTTTTGCATCCTGGCGGCATCCAGTTCCGGCATAAGCCGCGGGACTTCCTGGCGCATGATCGCGGGGATCATCTGGAAGGTGGAGGCGTTGCCGACACCCGTCAGGAAGAACAGCGCCATGAAGCAGGCAAAGAACAGCCAGAAATTGCCGCCCGCGCCGTTCGTCGGCAGGAACTGCAGCACTCCAAACACCGCCAGCATCATGCCGACGAATACCCAGAATGTGACCCGTCCCCCGCCGAAACGGTCGGAGATCCATCCCGTTCCGGCCCTGCTCAATGCCCCGACAAGCGGCCCGAGAAACGCATAGGACAACGCGTTGACCTCTGGGAATTGCGTTTTCATCAGCAGCGGGAAACCCGCGGAGTAGCCGATGAAGCTGCCGAATGTGCCTGTGTAGAGGACGCACATGATCCAGTTGTGAAAGCGCGAGAAGATCACGGCCTGATCGGCGAAGGACGACTTGGCCGCGGCGATATCGTTCATTCCCAGATAGGCAGCGACGGTGGCCGCGAGTATGAACGGCACCCAGACGAACCCGGCATTCTGCAGCCACAACTGCCCGCCATCCGACAGCGGTTGCGGATCGCCGCCCAGCACGCCGAAGACCCCCATGGTGATGACCAGCGGCACGAGAAACTGCATGACGGAGACGCCAAGGTTGCCAAGGCCGGCATTCAGCGCCAGTGCGTTGCCCTTTTCGGCTTTCGGGTAGAAGAAGCTGATATTCGCCATCGATGAGGCGAAGTTTCCTCCCCCGAGGCCGCAGAGCAACGCCAGCACCAGGAAGATCAGATAGGGTGTTTCGGGATCCTGCACCGCATAACCGATGCCCATTGCGGGCAGCAGCAGCGAAGCCGTGGAAAGGGTCGTCCACAGACGCCCGCCGAATATCGGCACCATGAAGCTGTAGAAGATGCGCAAGGTGGCGCCGGACAGCCCCGGCAGCGCCGCCAGCCAGAACAACTGGCCCTGGCTGAAGTTGAAGCCGATTGCAGGCAGGCGCGCCACGACAACGGACCACACCATCCAGACCGAAAAGGCCAGAAGCAGCGCCGGGATCGAAATCCACAGATTGCGTCGTGCGATCGCGCGCCCCTTCGTGGCCCAGAAATCCTTGTCTTCCGGATCCCATTCGGTCAGCGTTGCGCCCGAAGGCTTGGCCGGTATCGCCATGCCCTCGAATTCCGGCAGTTCCGGCAGACTATCGCGCGCCACGCCCGGATTCTCGCGCTCCATGCTGCGCACAGCCAGATGCATCCATGTCAGGGCGATGGCGACCAGCACGAAAAGGAAGGCGAAGCAGGTGGTGTAGATGCCGGTCAGGTCCAGCAGCGCGCCAAAAACGATGGGCAGCACGAAGCCGCCGAGACCGCCGATCATTCCCACCAGTCCGCCAACCGAACCGACATTGTCGGGATAGTAGACCGGAATGTGCTTGTAGACCGCCGCCTTACCGAGGCTCATGAAAAAGCCAAGGGCGAATATCATCAGCACAAAGGGGCCAAAACTCATCCGCGTCGAGAAGGTGATGTCGCCGGCCTTGGCGTGGACGATATAGGTCGTCGCCGGGTAGGACAGCATGAACAGCATCACGAGCGAGAACCCGAAGGTCCAGTACATCACTGCCCTTGCACCGAACCTGTCCGAAAGGTGCCCGCCATAGGCGCGAAAGATGCTGGCGGAGAGGGAAAAGGCCGCGGCCGCCATACCCGCCGTGCGAATATCGACGCTGTAGACATCAACCAGGTAGTGCGGCAACCACAGCGCCAGCGCCACGAAGGCGCCGAACACGAAGAAATAATAGAGGGAGAAACGCCAGACCTGGAGGTTCTTCAGCGGCACCAGTTGTTCGGCGATGCTCGCAGGTCTGCCACCCGATTGGCGCCGCGCCTCGAATACCGGATCGTTCTTGGCAAACAGGAAGAAAATGACGGCGATGGCCGCCAGCCCCAGCGCCCAGATATTCGCCACGGCCTCCCAGCCATACGCAACCATGATGAAAGGGGCGATGAATTTGGTGACCGCCGCCCCGACATTGCCGGCCCCGAAAATGCCCAGCGCAGTACCCTGTTTCTCGCGCGGATACCAATGCGAAACATAGGCGACACCGATAGCAAACGAGCCCCCCGCGAAGCCGACACCAAGCGCCGCCACGAGGAACATCGGGTAGGTTTCCGCCATGGTCAGCAACCATGTGGCAAACGCCGCCAGCAGCATCTGGAGCGGGAAAACGATCCTCCCGCCATACTGTTCGGTCCAGATGCCCAGGATCAGCCGGACGAGCGACCCCGTCAGGATCGGCGTGGCCACCAGAATGCCGAATTGCGTTTCGTTGAGACCCAGTTGCTGCTTGATCTGCACGCCGATGATCGCGAAGATCGTCCAAACGGCGAAGCAGGCAGTGAATGCGACAGTGCTGAGTCCCAATGCCCGGTTCTGCTCCGAGCGGGAAACTCCTTCGAGCGAATGCATCGATCCGACCCCCATTTTGCAGGCGGGCAATCCCGCCGATTTCGAAACTTACGGGGAGCAATAACGTCCGCTTGCGAGGGCCTTGCGGTTGATTCAAATCAAGTCCTGGCGCTCGTCGCGGCGAAACAAGACCACGAAGGAAAGTTGGCAGGCGGCGCCGGAAAAAAGAACAAGCTCGTTGGTTGTAGCGGTCATTCGCGACTGTTAGAACTCGACAAAATCACTTGATAAACATCAAGGATAGAGTTCGTGCGAACAACTGATCTGCCTCTGGTGCGGTCTCTCCGGCTTTTCGAGAGCATGAGCGAATCGAATTTCGAGAAGCTCATGCAGGCAGCCTACCTGCAGACCTTTCCCTCCCAGCTCGACCTCGTCACCGAAGGCGATCCGGCGGATTTCCTTTATGTTTTGATCGAGGGGTGCGTGGAGCTGTATGCGCGCTCGAACGGAAGGGAAACCACCATGGGCATGGTGCGCCCCGTCGGGACCTTCATCCTGGCGGCCGTTCTCAAGGACGCCGTCTACCTGATGTCGGCGCGCACATGCCAGAAGTCGAAATTGCTGCTGATCCCTTCGCAGGACGTGCGAGATGCCTTCGAGGTCGACGACTCCTTTGCCCGCGCAATCGTCGTCGAACTCGCGAGTTGCTATCGCGCGGTGGTCAAGGAGCACAAGAATATCAAGCTGCGCACGGGGGTCGAACGGCTGGCGAACCGGCTGCTGCGTTATCACAAGGACAGCGGCGCAATCGGTTCGCTTGAATTGCCCTATGACAAGCGCACGCTCGCCTCGCTGCTCGGCATGACGCCGGAAAACCTGTCCCGCGCTTTCAATACGCTGAAGCCTTACGGGGTCGACGTAAACGGCGCCACTGTCCTGCTGACCGACTTGAAAG
>JBAQHA010000407.1:0-13841 GCA_049288075.1 Oricola sp. | reverse complement strand
CGAGCAGCCGGAACCGGTCGGCGGCGTTGAGGCCCTCGCGTGCGCAAAAGAACCTGAACCATTTCGCGCCGACGGCGACGTGGGTCTTCTCGTCGGAATAGATGATCTCGAGGATCGAAGCCGTCTCGTCATCGCCGAGCGCGCGCAGGTTTTCGGCCAGTCCCGGAGTGACGTCGAGACCGCGTGCCTCCAGCACCAGCGGAACGATCGCGAGGCGAGCTGATAGATCGCCCCTGGTGTTGGTGGCCGCCTGCCACAGGCCGTCATGGGCGGGCAGGTCGCCATAGTCCGCGCCGATCGCGCGCAGACGGTCGCGCAGCAGGGTGAAATGGCGCGCCTCGTCATCGGCGACCTGCATCCAGTTGTCGAAGAAGCTCATCGGGATGCTCATCGCAGCGAAGCGCGCGACGATGTCGAGCGCGAGGTCGATTGCGTTGAGTTCGATATGGGCGAGCGCGTGGGCGAGGGCTATGCGGCCGTGCACGGTGTGGAGAGACCGTTTCTTCAACAGGCGCGGCGCGACCAGTTGCGGCTTTTCCGGCCGGCCCGGCCGGTCGGGAACCGGCGGATCGCCGGGAGCCCGCAACGACAGGTTTCGGGCGCGCCAGGCGACAGCGGCCCGGTGTGTGATGGCGACCTTGGCGTCGAGATCGGACGCCGACAGGGCTTCGATCGCCGCCGCGCGAAGACTGTCCGCCATGTTAGCCTCCGCCGCGTCCGTTCAGCCGAGCGCCATGGCCGCTTCGAGCACATCCTCGGCGTGGCCGGCCACTTTCACCTTGTTCCAGATGCGAGCGATCTTGCCGTCGCGGCCGATCAGGACGGTGGTGCGTTCGACGCCCATATATTTACGGCCGTACATGCTCTTTTCCACCCAGACGCCGTAATCGAGCAGCGTCTTCATGTCCTCGTCGGCCACGAGCGTTACAGAAAGATCGTGCTTGGCCTTGAATTTGTCATGTTTAGCGGCGCTATCGGGCGACATGCCGATGACGACAGCGTCCAGCGAATCGAATCGCGGTTTCAATCGCGAGAAGTCGATCGCCTCGGCGGTGCAACCGCTCGTGTCGTCCTTGGGGTAGAAGTACAGAACCACAATCTTGCCGCTCAACGATGAGAGATTGACGGTTTCGCCGCCATCGGCCGGCAGGGAGAAGTCTGGAGCGGATGCTCCGACGACGATCTGGTTCATGGCTATTTCCTTCGGATTTCGAAGCGTTTGACAGGACAGTCTGCGATATATGGTGCAAAGTGAACCTGTCCAAGCCGTTGGTCCGAAGAAACATGCGGACGACGACAGGATCGGCGGAGGCGGAACAACGGCATTGGACATGCGGCGCGTACACAAGGTGAAGTTCGGGTGGGCGGCGCGTCGCCGTTTGCGCGAATTGCCCTCGAACAAGGCGCAACCGGCGCCAGCGCTGCGGAGTCCGCTCTTTTCGCGCCCGAAGAAACGGCGCAGGAGCCGGTTCCTGCTGGCCGGCGCCATTCTCCTCATCGTTCCGCTGGCGCTTTTCGGCTTGCTCAAGTCCGGCCTGTTCGCGCCCATCATCGAGCGCGAAGCCGTCGCATCCCTCGAACGCGTACTGCCCGACAATCTTGACGCGGATATCGGAGAGGCGAGCGTCGGCGTGAATGGCCTCGACGGGATCGGTGTATTGCTCGACCGCTTTGCGCTCACGGACAAGACGACAGGGGATGAATTCCTGAATGTCGCCCGCACGCGGATCGGCGTTCGCACAATCTCCGCGCTGCGCGGCAAGCCGCAGGTGCAAAGCCTGTCGCTGTCGGGCGTCAGGTTGCACATGCCCGGCCTCCAGGAAGGACAGGCGAGCCTGCCTCCGATTGCGGCGATCGAGCCGGCGCTCGCCTCGCTGTTCGAACACGCCAACCGCCTATTCGACCGCACGACCATCAACGGGCTGGGCGTCAACGTGGACATCCGCGACATGCAGCTGTTCACGCCTGGCGGCCCGCCGGACGGCATCCTGATTACCCGCGCGCTCGTTCTTGCCCGTCCGGGGCAGCGAGCACTGGAGGCGGAAGTCGAGATTTCAGGCGAGACGGTCAGCATCGCCGGTATGCTGCGCCGAAGCAGTTCGAACGCGCTTTCGATTTCGCTGAAAGCCGACAACATGCCGCTGCCGATAGGCCGTTTCAGGACGATGATGTCCGCCATCGAGGAGGACCACCTGCCGGATGCGGTCCAGAAGCCGGTGCTTTCCACCGTCTCGGTCGTCGCGCACCGCTCGCCGGGCGACGCGCCGGACGGATTGTCGTTCACCATCGAGCCGGACGACTTTTCGATGAAACTCGACGAGCGGGATTTCATTCCGTTCGAGGGGAAACTGGGTTTCGTCTGGTCGCCGGAAAACCGCGTGCTCTCGCTCAAGGACTCGCCGATCCGGTTCGGCCGGTCCTCGGCGATCCTGAGCGGCGGACTGCGCGACGCGCCGGAAGAATTGACGGTTGCAGGACAGCGCAAGTTCCAGTTCGAGCTGATAGCCAACGAGGGCATCACCAACCCGATCGATTCACCCGAGAGACCGGTGAAATTCGGGTCGCGCGCCATCGGCACCTGGGCCCCGGCGACCAGCCGGGCCGAGTTCTCGCGCATCGAGGTCAATTCCGAATCCGGTAATGCGGAAGGAACCGGAACGCTTGATTTCGGCGCCGAGATCCCGAATGCGCTGTTCGCGGTCTCGATCGACAATTTCGCGCTGGCCGGCGTCAAGCAGTTCTGGCCGGCCTCGGTCGCGCGCGCAGCGCGGCGCTGGGTGCTTTCAAATCTCGCGGGCGGTCGGGTGACCGAGGGCCAGTTTCTGATCGCCGAGCCACTCCGGCGCCGGATCCCCGGGTCCGACGAGCGGCTGCAGGGCGACTCGGAATTGTCGCTCAACGTGGAGGGCGTCCGCTTTGACGTGACTGGCGACATACCGCCGGTACGCGACGCGAACGGCCGGGTGGATTATAGGCATGGCGAGGCAGTCATAACGCTCGACAGCGGCACCGCCTATCTGCCGAGCGGACGAACGGCGGCCGCCTCGGACGGCAAGCTCGTCATCCATCCGCAGGAGGCTTCCGGTTTCGTCTTCGCCGATCTCGAAGTGAAGGTCGCGGGCAAGGCCGACGCGCTCGGCGAACTGATCTCGTACCGTCCGATCAGCGCGAAGAACCTGCGCCCCTATGAGCCCGAGGAACTGTCCGGAGACGTCGATGCGCAGGTGAAGATGCGCTTCGTCATCAATCCGGGCGACGGTGCGCCGCCGCCTGACTGGAACGTCATTCTCGATGTGAAGGACGCGGCCATGTCGACGCCCTTCGAGGGGCGCATGCTTTCCGATCTTACCGGGCGGATCGAGATCAACCGTCAACGCGCCGATATCGACGTGAACGGAAAGATCGACGGCCTCCCGGCGGATATCGCCATGGTGATGCCTTTCGGCGACGTTCCGATCAAGCCGACGCGCGATATTGCGCTCAAACTTTCGGGCAAGGACCGGCAGAAGATCGCGCCGGGCCTCGACGACATCGTGAGCGGGATCACCACGGTGAAAGTGTCGTCCAAGGGCGCGGAGGGCGAAATGGCGATCGACGCCGATCTGTCGGCTGCGGAATTGTCGTTACCGTGGATCGGCTGGACTAAGGGAGCGGGCGTCAGGGCGAGGTCGGCGTTCGATCTCGTGCTCGCCGACAAGGAAACGCGGATCAGCAATTTCTCGCTCGATGGCGGGTCGTTCTCGGCGAAGGGCGACATCACGGTTTCGCAATCCGGCTTGCAGAGCGCGCATTTCGGCAAGGTGCGTCTCAACGAGGCGGACGACATCTCCGTTTCGGTGGAGCGCAAGGGCAAGGGGTATAATATCGCCGTCAAGGGATCCAATTTCGACGCCCGCGCGCTGATACGGCATGTGCGCAAGCAGATGTCGTCCGCGGACGAGGGCGACGGCGTGCCGGTGGATCTGACTGCCGATGTCGCTTCGGTGACCGGTTTCGGCGATGAGGCCCTGAGCAAGGTCAAGGTGAAGATGCATCACGACGGCCGGGATCTGACGGAACTGACGATCTCCGCCACGTCCGCGGCGGGCTTCCCGGTCAATTTCCATCTCGAAGGCGCGGGCGCAAGGCGGACCCTGCAACTGGAAGCCCTCGATGGCGGCGAGATATTGCGGTTCCTCGATGTCTACGGACAGGTGCGCGGCGGCGTCCTGACGCTGAGCATGACCGGTAGCGGCGACGATCGCCTGACGGGCAAGATCGACCTGAACGATTTCCGTATCTTCAACGAGCCTCGCCTCAATGCGCTCGTTTCGTCAAAAGCCGGCGACTCTCACAGCCTCAACGACGTGATCAGGAGCGGGATCGACACCAGCGAGGTTAAGTTCGATCGCGCCTCGGCCTCGCTCGCCGTCACCCCGGCATCGCTGCAGGTCGCCAACGCCATCGTGCGCGGAGCGGTCGTCGGCGCGACGTTCCAGGGTACGGTTTATGACAAGAACAACAATATGCGCATTTCCGGCACATTCATGCCGGCCTACGCGGTCAATAGCCTGCTTGCCGATATCCCGCTGATCGGCGCCGTGCTGGGCAATGGGCGTGACCGGGCGCTGATCGGCGTCACCTTCCTGCTGGAAGGCGACGCCAGGAAGCCGAGGATCACCGTCAATCCCTTGTCGGTGATCGCGCCGGGCGTGTTCCGCTCTATCTTCGAGTTCCGCTGACCGTCAGGCGGGCCGCACGAGGACGTGCTTCTTTTTGCCGAGCGATAGCTTGATGACGCCGTCGCGCAGGTTCGAGGCGTCAAGCGTGGCGCGATCGTCGGAGACCGGCACGTCGTTGACGCGCACGGCGCCGCCCTGGACGTGACGGCGCATCTCGCCGTTCGAGGCGGCAAGGCCGGCGGTCACGAAAAGCGCGAGCACGCCGATACCGGCGTTCAGTTCCGATGCGGGGACCTCGACGGTCGGCAGCGTCTCTGCGAGCGCGCCTTCCTCGAAGGTCTTGCGCGCTGTCTCGGCAGCCCGTTCGGCGGCCTCGCGGCCATGCAGCAGCGCGGTCGCCTCGTTGGCGAGCACCTTCTTTGCCTCGTTGATCTCCGAGCCCTGCAGCGTCTCCAGCCGGCGGATTTCGTCCATAGGCAGGATCGTGAACAGCTTCAGGAAGCGGGCGACGTCGGCATCCTCGGTGTTGCGCCAATACTGCCAGAAATCCCAGGGGCTGAACTGCTCGGCGTTGAGCCAGACCGCGCCCTGTGCCGTCTTGCCCATCTTGGCGCCCGACGCAGTGGTCAGCAACGGCGTCGTCAGCGCGTAAAGCTGGTGCGTGCCCATGCGGCGGCCCAGATCGACGCCATTGACGATATTGCCCCACTGGTCCGAGCCGCCCATCTGCAGATTGCAGCCGTAGCGGCGGGCCAGTTCGACATAGTCGTAGGACTGGCAGACCATGTAGTTGAATTCGATGAAACTCATCTCCTGCTCGCGCTCGAGGCGCAGCTTGACGGAGTCCATCGTCAGCATGCGGTTGACCGAGAAATGACGTCCGACATCGCGCAGCATCTCGATGTAGCCGAGCTTCAGGAGCCAGTCGGCATTGTCGACCATGATGGCGTCATGACTGCCTTCGCCGAAGGTCAGAACCTTCGAGAAGACGCCCCTGATCGACGTCTTGTTGGCCTCGATTTCCTCGACCGTGCGCATGGCGCGCGTCTCGTCCTTGCCGGACGGATCGCCGACCATCGTCGTGCCGCCGCCCATCAGCGTGATCGGCCTGTTTCCCGACTGCTGCAGCCAGTAGAGCATCATCATGGTCAGGAAGTTGCCGATATGCAGCGACGGGGCGGTGCAGTCATAGCCGACATAGCCGAAGACCTCGCCCTTCGACGCGAGCGCGTCCAGACCCTCGAAATCGGAGCACTGGTGTATGAAACCTCGCTCTTCCAGAACGTTCAGGAAATCGGACTTGTAACCGGACATGATGCTAGCCTGCGTGCTTGGGAGAATTGCCCGTTGGTTTTCCGGGCCGCGCGGCTTTAACACTATTCGGCGCGGCTGGACAAGGAGAAGGCGGGAATGGAACTGGTGCGGGCGATAGGCCTGATGAGCGGAACCTCGATGGACGGGATCGACGTGGCTCTGGTCGAGACCGACGGCATCCGCGTCGCGCGGCGCGGGCCCTATCTTTCGGTTCCCTACGATCCGGCCTTACGCCGCGCGGTCGAGGCCGGGTTGAAGGACGCGCAGGCGATCACCGAACGTTCACAGCGGCCCGGATCGCTCGCCGGACTGGAGCAGGACCTCACCCTGCGCCACGCGCAAGCCGTGCGTGCGTTTCTCGGCGAACACGCCATACCGGCGGACAGCATCGGCGCGCTTGGCTTTCACGGCCAGACGGTACTGCACCGGCCGGAAAAGGCACTGACCGTGCAGATCGGGGACGGGGCGCTGCTGGCGCGCGAAACCGGCATCCCGGTGGTCTTCGACATGCGCGCCAACGACATGGTGCATGGCGGGCAGGGCGCCCCGTTGGTGCCAATCTACCACCAGGCGCTTGCCGCGAGCCTGCCGCCGGCGCTGGAGCCCGGTTTTCGGCCGGTCGCGTTCGTCAATATCGGCGGCATCGCCAACGTCACCTTCGTCGCCGCCGGTCAGCCACCGGTGGCCTTCGACTGCGGGCCGGGCAATGCGCTGATCGACCAGTGGGTCGAGAAGACGGCGGGCATTCCCTTCGACGACGGCGGCCGGATCGCGGGCGAGGGCATGGCGGATGAAACGGTCGTGTCGCGCTATCTTTCTTCGCCCTTCTTCGCAAAGGCAGGCCCCAAATCGCTCGACCGGGGCGATTTCGCACTGGACTTCGTGGAGGGCATGGAATTGTCGGACGGCGCGGCGACGCTCGCGGCCGTGACGGCCCGGTCGATCATCAAGTCGGCGGAAAAGGTGCCCGTACCGCCGGCGCTGTGGATCGTGTCGGGTGGCGGTGCGCGCAACGGGGCGATCATGGACCTCATCAGGCAGACAGCCGGACCGGACGCGAAGGTCGTCATGGCAGGAGAGGCCGGGCTGAATGCCGACATGATGGAGGCGGAAGCCTGGGCCTATCTGGCGGTGCGGTCCCTCAAAGGCCTGGCGCTGACGTTCCCGACCACGACGGGATGCCGGAAACCGGTTAGCGGCGGCATCCTGGCGCAGCCCTGAATTCAGTCCGTGCCGAGGTCGCCAAAGGCGCGAACAAGTTCTTCCATCTCGCTGTTGCCGTCCGAGCGATATCCGGCGGCGACGCCGGCGCGGTCTTCCACCGGCCGGTTCTGGCTGACCTTCCACTTGCCTTCCAGTTGCGCGACCTCGACGGAGAGGCCGACGATGCCCCTGATCTGCATGGCGATGAAATCGGCCGGCGCGTCATCGACCTTCCAGCGCCCGGCGCGCCGTGCCTCGTGGGCGTCGGTCAGTTCGCCGATCTGGCCGCGGAGCCATTCGGGGTCCTCGATGACGGTGGCCCGGCCGCGCGCCTGCACCATGACGTAGTTCCAGGTCGGCACGACCTTGCCGGTTCGTTTCTTGGTTTCATACCAGGAGGGCGTCACATAGGCCTGCGGGCCCTGGAAGACGACGAGGACAGGGGTCTCCGGCCTTGCGGCGATCGCCTTCCAGGCAGGGTTTGCCCTGGCCACGTGGGCGCGCAGCTTCGCCGTTCCGCCGTCGGGCGTATCGAGCAGGAACGGCACCGGGTTCGCGAGGGGGCCGTCGTCGCCGGTACATATCAGCAGGCCGAGCGGATGCGCGCGAACCGCCGCATGGAGAATGCCGGGGCGCTCCTCCCTGAAATGCGGCGGCTGATACATGCGCGTGGCCTTTCGCGTCAGCGGATTCGCTTGACCGTCTCGGGCACCAGTTCGCCGCGCAGGCGGGCGTCGAGATAGTCGGCGCACTCGCCCATCAGCGTGTCCATCTGGTCGGTGAAGAAATGGTTCGCGCCCTCGAGAGTCTTCTGGGTGATCAGGATGCCTTTCTGGGTGTGGAGTTTGTCCACGAGGCCCTGAACGTCTTTCGGCGGCGCGACCTTGTCTTCCGAGCCGTGGATGATCAGGCCGGAGGACGGGCAGGGCGCCAGGAAGGAGAAGTCGTAGGTATTGGGCTGCGGCGCGACCGAGATGAAGCCCTCGATCTCCGGACGGCGCATCAGGAGTTGCATGCCGATCCACGCGCCGAAGGAATAGCCGGCGATCCAACAGGACTTCGAATCGGGATGCAGCGATTGCACCCAGTCGAGCGCGGCGGCGGCGTCCGACAATTCGCCCGCGCCATGGTCGAACTCGCCCTGGCTGCGGCCGATGCCGCGGAAGTTGAACCGCAGCGTGGTGAACCCGCGCTTCTGGAACATGTAGAACATGTTGTAGACGATCTGGTTGTTCATCGTGCCGCCGAACTGCGGATGCGGATGAAGAACCATCGCGATCGGCGCGTTCTTCTCGGTCGACGGCTGATAACGGCCCTCAAGGCGGCCCGCGGGGCCGGCGAAAATCACCTCAGGCATGGGTGCTCCGTGATAGCGTGAGCCGCGACCCCGGATGCGCAAGAGGCGCGGTTTCGGGTCGGTTGACGGTGGAGAACGGCATCACTATGACAAGTTACAAGGGTTCCAAACGGACAGCGTCATCGGACGCAAGGTCGCTGTCATAAGGCGTTTGGACCTGAAAATTCAAGGAAATTGATCGTCTTTCTCGACCATGGCGACTGTAAAGCAGGCCATATACCTGGATTACAATGCTTCCGCGCCGCTCGTGGGCGAAGCGCGGGAGGCAATGGTCGCCGCGCTGGATGTCGACGCCAACCCGTCCTCGGTGCATCAGGCGGGTCGGGCGGCCAAGGGTTTGATCCAGAAAGCGCGCCGTTCCGTCGCCGCGCTGGTCAACGCGAAACCGGATCATGTCGTCTTCACGTCGGGGGCGACAGAGGCCGCAGCGACGCTGCTGACTCCCGGCTATTCCTTCGGCCGTTCACCGCTGCGCTTCTCGAGACTATATGTCTGCGCAACCGATCATCCCTGCATCCTGGCGGGCGGGCGGTTCGCGCCGGAGGCTGTCTTCAGGCTGCCGGTAATGCCGTCCGGGCTGCTCGATCTGGCCGCGCTGGATCAGGCGCTCGCCGGCCACGACAAGGCGGAAGGGCTGCCGCTGGTGGCTATCCACTGGGCCAACAACGAGACTGGCGTGATCCAGCCGATCCGCGACATCGCCGCCGCGGTCAAGGCGCGTGGCGGCGTCCTCGTGGTCGACGCCGTTCAGTCTCTAGGACGTATTTCAATAGATATTTCAGATGGATGTGGCGATTTCCTCATTCTTTCCTCGCACAAGATCGGCGGCCCGAAGGGCGCGGGGGCTTTTGTCGCCCATTCCGACCTGATGATGCCGATGCCGCTGATTTCCGGCGGCGGACAGGAACGCGGCCATCGCGGCGGCACGGAAGCGGTCGCCAATCTCGCCGGTTTCGGCGCGGCGGCCGAGGTCGCGGCGCTGGATATCGGTCGCTTCGCGCACTGCGGGGAGATTCGCGACGCCTTCGAGACGGCAGTGCTCGACATCGCGCCGGATGCGATCATCCACGGGCGGGATGCGCCCAGGCTTTCCAACACGTTATTCTTCACGATTCCCGGACTGAAGGCCGAAACGATGCAGATCGCCTTCGATCTCGCGGGCATCGCCGTGTCGGCCGGGTCGGCCTGTTCGTCCGGCAAGGTGGGAAAAAGCCACGTACTCGCGGCGATGGGCGTGGAGAGCGAGGACGGCGCGATCCGCGTGTCCTTCGGTCCAGGCGCGGGCATGCACGCGGTCGACCGCTTTCGCGCCGAACTGGTCAAAATCGTCGCACGCGCCCGACCTGAAAAAGCGCTTTCCGGGGCTTGAGATTTCGCTCCGGCGAAAACATATGTCAGAAAGTCATATTTTTCACTTTAGAACTTTTCAAAACTGGCTTATCACCTATTTTCGGTGATGTGAGGCACCCGCCGGCGGTTGTCGGCAAGACGGAATAAACGACGGAGACGGCAATGCCCGCTGTACAGGAAACGATTGATCAGGTCCGCAAGATTGACGTCGACCAGTACAAATACGGCTTCGAAACCACCATCGAATCCGACAAGGCTCCGATCGGCCTGAACGAAGACATCATCCGCTTCATCTCCGCGAAGAAGGGCGAGCCGGACTGGATGCTGGAATGGCGTCTCGACGCCTATAGGCGCTGGCTGACGATGGAAGTGCCGACCTGGGCGCGCGTCGAATATCCGGAGATCGATTTCAACGAGATCTATTTCTACTCAGCTCCGAAGAACGCGAGCGGCCCGCGGACGATCGGCGACGTCGATCCGGAACTGCTGCGCACCTACGAGAAGCTCGGCATTCCGCTCGCCGAACAGGAGATACTCGCCGGCGTGCAACAGCGCAGGGTTGCCGTCGATGCGGTTTTCGACTCCGTCTCGGTCGTCACGACCTTCAAGGCGGAATTGGCCAAGGCCGGCGTGATCTTCATGTCGATTTCGGAGGCGATCCGCGAGCATCCCGACCTGGTGAGGAAATATCTCGCCTCGGTGGTGCCGGTGTCCGACAACTACTATTCGGCGCTCAACTGCGCCGTCTTCACCGACGGGTCCTTCGTCTATGTGCCGAAGGGCGTGCGCTGCCCGATGGAACTGTCGACCTATTTCCGCATCAACGAGAAGAACACGGGACAGTTCGAGCGCACGCTGATCATCGCCGAGGAAGGGGCATACGTCTCCTATCTGGAAGGCTGCACCGCGCCGCAGCGCGACGAGAACCAGCTGCATGCCGCCGTGGTCGAACTGATCGCGCTGGACGACGCCGAGATCAAGTACTCGACAGTCCAGAACTGGTATCCGGGCGACGCGCAGGGCAAGGGCGGGATCTACAATTTCGTCACCAAGCGCGGCGACTGCCGGGGCAAGAATTCCAAGATTTCGTGGACGCAAGTCGAGACCGGTTCGGCGATCACCTGGAAATACCCGTCCTGCATCCTGCGCGGCGACGGATCGCGCGGCGAGTTCTATTCCATCGCCGTCTCCAACGGCGCGCAGCAGATCGACAGCGGCACCAAGATGATCCATCTCGGCAAGAACACGTCGAGCCGCATCATCTCCAAGGGCATCTCGGCCGGGCGTTCCAACAACACCTATCGCGGCCGCGTCTCGGCGCACCGCAAGGCGGAAAACGCGCGCAACTTCACGCAGTGCGACTCGCTCCTGATCGGCAACGACTGCGGCGCGCACACGGTGCCCTACATCGAGGCGAACAACGCCACCGCGCAGTTCGAGCACGAGGCGACGACCTCGAAGATCTCCGACGACCAGCTGTTCTACTGCATGCAGCGGGGCATCCCGCAGGAGGAGGCGATCGCTCTGATCGTCAACGGCTTCGTCAAGGAAGTCATCCAGGAACTGCCGATGGAGTTCGCCGTCGAGGCGCAGAAGCTGATCGGGATCTCGCTGGAGGGGAGCGTCGGCTGATGGATGCGCGCCGCGCATTTCATGAACACGTCGCCGGCTCGCGGCCGGCCCGCAGACAGAAAGACGGAAAAAGACATGCTTGAGATCAGAAACCTGCACGCACGCATCGCCGAGGACGGCACGGAGATCATCCGTGGCCTCGACCTCACGGTGAAGGCCGGCGAAGTCGCCGCCATCATGGGGCCGAACGGGTCCGGCAAGTCGACGCTGTCCTACATTCTCGCCGGGCGCGCCGACTACGAGGTCACCGAGGGCGATATCCTCTATAATGGCGAGAGCCTGCTCGACAAGGATCCGGCCGAGCGCGCGGCCGCAGGCATCTTCCTCGCCTTCCAGTACCCGATGGAAATCCCGGGCGTCGCCACGATGCAGTTCCTGAAGGTGGCGATGAACGAGCAGCGCAAGGCGCGTGGCGAGACCGAACTGACGACGCCGGACTTCATCCGCCTCGTCAAGGAAGCCGCCGGCGATCTCGACATCTCGATGGAGATGCTGAAGCGTCCGCTCAATGTCGGCTTTTCCGGCGGCGAGAAGAAGCGCGCCGAGATCCTGCAGATGAAGCTGCTGCAGCCGAAACTCTGCGTGCTCGACGAGACGGATTCCGGCCTCGACATCGATGCCCTGAAGATCGTCGCCGACGGCGTCAACTCGCTGCGCTCGCCCGACCGGGCGACCATCGTCATCACCCACTACCAGCGCCTGCTCGACTACATCGTCCCGGACACGGTTCACGTCCTGTCGAAGGGCCGGATCATCAAGACCGGCGACAAGTCGCTGGCGGTCGAACTCGAAGCCAACGGCTACGCCGACATCATCAACCAGGCGGCCTGAGCCCGCGCGCAAGGAGACGACGGCATGAATGCCCAGTCCAAACTGCCGCTGACGGCGGCCGAGACGGCGATCGTCGAGCAATTCGGGCAGCAGTTCAGTTACCTGCCCGGCAATGCCGACATGGTGACGCTGCGCGACCGCGCGATCGAGTCGATCAAGGCGAACGGGCTGCCGACGCGCCGCGTCGAGGCCTGGCACTACACCGACCTGCGCCGCATGCTGTCGCGCGTGCCCGAGCACGATCCTGTCGCCGTGGTTGCCGATCTGGACGGACTGATCGAGGGCGTTGCGCGCTATACGCTGAAGAATGGCAGAATATCCTCGACCGCGTCGCTCGACGGGGTTTCGGTTTCGTCGCTGGCCGAGGGGCTGCGCGCCGATGCGCCCGACGCGAATGTGCACGATCACGGCGCGCATGATGCGACGGGGCTGATCAATTCGGCATTCGTCTCGGACGGTTTCGTCCTGACGGTCGCCAACGGGGCGGACCTCGCGCAACCGCTGGAACTGCAATCGCTGCATGGCGGCGGGCAGGTGCATTCGCGCAACATGGTTGCCATCGGCGAGGATGCGAAGCTGACGGTGATCGACCGCCACGCAGGCAGCGACAAGGCGGTGTTTTCGACTAATGTCACCGAACTGACGATTTCCAGGGGCGCGGAAGCGATCTGGATTACAGTGCAGGAAGACGGCGCGGACGCGACGCATCTTGGCCAGTTGAACGTGACGCTCGCCGAAGATGCGAAGCTCACGCTCTACGTCATCAACCTGTCCGGCAAGCTGGTCCGACAGGAAATCAATGCCGACGTGCTGGGCGAGGGCGCCGATCTGACGTTCCGCTCGATCAACCTGATCGGCGGGGACGCCCATTGCGACGTGACCCTGTCGCTGGGCCATCTCGTGCCGCACACGACTTCCAACGAGATCGTGCGCAACGTCGTCACGGACCGCGCGCAAGGCGTGTTCCAGGGCCAAATCCGCGTCGACCGGATCGCCCAGAAGACCGACGCCCAGATGGCCTGCAACACGCTGCTGCTCTCCGACGACGCAGGTTTCTCCACCAAGCCGGAACTGGAGATCTTCGCCGACGACGTGATCTGCGCCCATGGCGCGACGGTCGCCGAGATCGATCACAACCACCTGTTCTACCTGATGGCGCGCGGCATCACCGAGAAGACGGCGCGCGGGTTGTTGATCAAGGCCTTCGTCGCCGAGATCGTCGAGGAACTCGAGAACACGGCTCTCGTCGAGGCGCTGGAAGCGCGCATCGACACCTGGCTCGAGGCGCACGGTTGACCATGGACGCAAAAACTCCCGGCTACGACGTCGAGGCGATCCGCGCGGATTTTCCGATTCTCGCGCGGCAGGTTCACGGCAAGCCGCTCGTCTATCTCGACAATGGCGCGTCGGCGCAGAAGCCGCGTCAGGTCATCGACGCGGTGACCTACGCCTACGAGAACGAATACGCCAACGTTCATCGCGGCCTGCATTTC
>JBAQHA010000406.1:0-2763 GCA_049288075.1 Oricola sp. | reverse complement strand
TTGCGGTCCAGTGTCACGCCGAGGCCCGGCCCTTCCGGCACGGCGACGACGTTGTTCCTCTGGCGGAACGGCCCGCCCTCGACGACGTCTCCGACCTGCCAGCGGAACAGCGATTGCGACGGCTCGGTGATCCACGGCATCGCTGCCGACATGTGCAGATAGGCGGCCGTCGCGATCCCCGCGTCTCCCGAATAGCACCAGAAACCGACTCCCATCGCTTCGCAGGCTCCGATGAAGCGCACTGCCCTCGCAATGCCGCCGAACACGGCGAAGTTTGCAACGATGAAGTCCGGTGCGCCAAGCGCCACGGCCTTGCGGATGTCGGGAATGTGGGTGGAGAACGGAATCGAGGAATGGCGACGCAGCGCGGCCATCTCCTCGAAGGTCGCCACCGGGTCCTCGTAGTTGCGGATGTCGTAAGGCTCGATCTCGCGCAGGACGCGGATCGCTGTGGGCAGCGACCACTGCATGTTGCTGTCCAGACGGATCGTGTCGCGGGGCCCGAGCGCCTCGCGCAGCCGCTTCACGGTCTCGATCTCAAGCAGCGGATCGCCGAGGATCAGCTTGCCCTCGAACAGGGTCGAACCATGCGCCTCGCGCATCGCCAGGCAATAGTCGGCGACCGCCCCGGCCGACATCTCTCCGCCCTCGCGAAATCCGAAATACTCGGTGAATGCGATCTCCTTGCGCACCGCGCCGCCGAGCAGACGATAGAGCGGTTCGCCGGAAACCTTGCCGCGCAGGTCCCACAGCGCGATCTCGATCGCGCCGAACGCCTTGACCACCGATGCGTCGTCCGTGTTCTGGACGATCTGCCAGGGCGGCACGCAGAGCGCCTCGCAACTGGCGATGTCGAGCGGATCGGCGCCGACCAGCCTCTCGCCCATCGCCTCGATCGTGCGCACCACGTCGACCGACGGCGCCTCGCCGAGGCCGGTCAGGCCCTGGTCGGTTTCCACCTCGATGATCGTCTTCGACGTGCCCGGATAGTGGCCGCCGGTCCACCACAGCGGTTTCTCCAGCGGGATGTTGACCGGAGTGGCCGCGAGCCGGGTGATCTTCATGGCCGCCTCGCGGGCCGGCAGGTTTCGATTGGCGTCATCGGCTCGTCCTCCCTTTCCGTCAGTACCAGGCGTCCGGAAGCTCGCGCTTGCGCCGGGCGACATAGTCCTCCAGTGCCTCGCGGACGTCCGGATCGATCGGCGGCGCCTCGTATTCCTTCAGCATCGCGTTCCAGCGGTCGTAGGCGCGCCGCGCCGAATCTTTCGAGCCCTGCTCCTCCCATTGTTCGACGTTGTCGGAGTTCGACATGCGGGCTTCGTAGAAGGCGGTGGCGTAGTTCGACATCGTGTGAGCGGAACCGAGGAAATGCGAACCCGGCTCCACCTCGTCATAGGCCGAGACCGCCAGCGCGTTGTCGTCCGTCGCGAAGCCTCCGAGGGCGACCGCATAGGCGCCGAGCCGGTCGGCATCGAGGATCAGCTTCTCGTAGCCGGTTGCGAGCCCGCCCTCCAGCCAGCCGGCGGCGTGCAGGATGAAGTTGGCGCCGCCGAGCACGGTCGACAACATGGGATCGGCACTTTCGGCCGCAGCCTGGTAGTCGGGCACTTTCGATGCCGTCAGCGCGCCGCCGCAGCGCAGCGGCAGCTTCAGCCGTCGCGCCAGCTGGCCGACGACGAGGTTCGACATCAGCGGTTCCGGCATGCCGAAGGTCGGCGCGCCGGATCGCAGGCTCATCGACGACAGGAAATTGCCGAGGATGAAGGGCGCGCCCGGCCGCACCGCCTGCACATAGGCGCCGACGATCATCGCTTCGGCGAGCGCCTGGGCGATCGCGCCGGCCGTCGTCACCGGGCCCATGGCGCCCGACAGGATGAACGGCACCGCGATGATCCCCTGGCCGGAACCCGAATAGACGCGCACGGCCTCGGTCACCACCTTGTCGACCAGCAAATGCGAGTTGGTGTTGACGTTGCCCATGATGACGCAGTTGTTCGCGAAGACCTCCTCGCCGTGCAGGATGCGCGCCATGGCGACGCTGTCCTCGGCCCGCGACATCTCCGTGATCGCGCCGAGATGCGGCTTGTCGGTCAGCGTCATGTGCGCGAACACCATGTCGAGGTGACGCTTGGAGACCGGGACGTCGCACGGCTCGCAGGTGACGAAACCCGAATGGTGCAGCGGCTCGAGCATATGGGTGAGCTGCACGAGCCGGCGGAAATCCTCGATCGTGCCGTAGCGCCGCCCGCCCTCGAGATCGCGCACGAAGGGCGATCCGTAGACCGGGGCGAAGACCTGGGCATTTCCCCCGATGCGCACCGACCGCGCCGGATTGCGCGCGACCTGGGTGAACTCTTCCGGCGCCGAGGCAAGAAGCCCGCGCACCAGCTCCGGCGCGGCGCGCACCCGCGTGCCCTGAACATCGGCGCCGACTGCGCGCCAGGTCGCAAGCGCTTGTTCGTCCTCGCGAAATTCGATGCCGGTCTGCTCGATCAGCCGGAACGCCTGGCCTTCGATCCGGTCGAGCGCTTCCTCGTCCAGCATCGCATACCAGGGAAGGGCTCTGGTCACATAAGGTGGAATAGGGAGCGCGTGATCTCTTCTTTCCCTGCCGCGACGGCCTCTTGCTTCTTGCCTGGACATGTTTTCCTTGAGAAAATGCATCTTTCGGGGCAGGCTATCGAAACAGCCTTGGGCTGTGACGGGTAAAAAAACTTGGGTCTTGGATAAGCTGGAATAATGCAAGGAATCGAGCGTCACGTC
>JBAQHA010000405.1:0-1855 GCA_049288075.1 Oricola sp. | reverse complement strand
TTTTCAAGTCTCTTATCTATTTTTGATTTTAGTTTTTTCTGCTGTTTTCTGCTGTTTTTGCAGGGCCGCCAGACAAGCTGGCGGAGGTGCTTATGTTTACCTCTTAATTAAAAAGCGGCTTCCGGTTTTAAGAAAAGTATTCTTTCAGACCCGGGGTATTTCTCAATGTATTTGGCATGAAAGTACCTCTGATTTCGCACTCCGGACCCTCATTCTGAATTTCTGATTATGTTGGAAGCAAATATAGCATTTTTGTCCTGTTAAATTGAAGTCAGGGTCCGGAATGTGGACGTGAGGATACTTCGCCTTCACTTAATATCAGGTTTCTTTTTTTCAACAATTGCGAATATTTCACTAATTATTGAGATACGTTCATCAACTGAAAATATCTCGGTCTCAACAATCTTCCTCCTTTGAACTTCTCCCTTAACATATCCCGTTTCATCTTCGTACATCTCATCATTTGTGATAAGATGCCATATTATTGTTGCAATTTTCCTTGCCAGGGCAACAATCGCCTTTGCATATCCAATTGACTTCTTTTTTCTGTTAAAAAACTCTTTTAACTTGCTATTTTTTGTTCTTGCTGCTGCCTGAGCAATCTGTATTAGAATCCACCTTGCTACCTTTGATCCTCTCTTAGTGATCCTTCCATTGTGGTATTTATCTGCAGATTGGTACACATTAGGAACCAGTCCAAGCCATGAAGCAAGCTTGTCCCCTGAAGCAAAATCCTTAAAATTGCCTATTTCAGCAATTAGAGTTGCCGCACCAAGTTCCCCTATACCTGGAACAGATATTAAAATTTCCATTTCCCGCGTCTGATTTCCATAAGCATAATTGAAAATTTCTTTTCCCAAAAGTTCAATTGAATCGTCAAAATTCTTTATTAGCTTCAAACATATCTGAAGCCTGATTGCAGCACTCTGGGAGATTTCTCTGTCCAGAAGCTCTCGGATCTGAGCGCTTTTTTTACGAACATTTGGAGAAAGGTTTTGTATAATCTGGTCAACATTTTTACCTGAAGAGATTCCTGATAATATATCTCTACCATTTTTACCAAAAATGTCTGTCAGCACATCTTTTAGATTAAACATTTCAGGTGCGAGAATAGCATGAGCTTCATTTTTTATATCTGTTCTTTTTTGTACAAGTTTGTGGCGAAGCCGAATGTATGAACGATATTCTCGGTGTTTTTTTGGGAAAACTCTTGATGGTTGAACCATGTCATTCAGTGCAAGTTTTGCAATGACTTCGGAATCTATCTTATCTGTCTTTTTATGTGTAAATGCTTTCATGTCGCGAGCATTTCCAACTATAAAAGGCAGATGTTTTATCAATGAATCATGAATAGGAACCCAAAAGTCACTTGTTGATTCACATGCAACAACGTCACATTTTTCTGATGTAACCCAATTTCTAAGGCTTAAAATTCCATCTTCATCTCTGTCGAAACGCTGTTGCTGTTTTTCACCGGATCTACTGAGGATAGTACCAATCAAAAAACGTTTGTGGATATCTAAACCGCAAGATTTGTTTATTTCTCCTGCCAATTTACATTACTCCAT
This sequence comes from Oricola sp., assembly GCA_049288075.1. GTDB lineage: Bacteria > Pseudomonadota > Alphaproteobacteria > Rhizobiales > Rhizobiaceae > Oricola. The sequence continues at coordinate 287 of JBAQHA010000405.1, read as the reverse complement.
CATTTCCAGGACAGTAGAATTACCTCAAAGGCAATTTGGCATCCGTGATCAAAGTCACATTTGAGCCTTCGATGGCAATTCAATGGTTAGTTTTTCTACGGCTTCGAAGAGCCAAATAAAAGACAACCTTCCTGTCCTAAGGGAATATGGAGTTAATATACAAAAAAGGTAAGTGAAAAGGACTTTCATTTATTTGGGCATGTTATTCAAAGAATTTCATGTGCGTTTTTCATTTACCTGTTGTCTTTATTTGATTCACTTTCAATTTAATGTCCATTCAACTAATG
>JBAQHA010000404.1:0-7768 GCA_049288075.1 Oricola sp. | reverse complement strand
GACGATGCCGGGCCGCGCGCGGGGAACGCTCTACGTCGTCGGCATCGGGCCGGGCTCGGAAGGCTGGCGCTCGCCGGAGGTCAGCCGCATGGTCACGGCCTCCAGCGACCTTGTCGGCTATTCGCTCTATCTCGACCTGCTGGGCTCGCTCGCGGCAGGCAGGACGCGGCATGATTTCGACCTCGGCAAGGAAGAGGATCGCGTCCGCCACGCCATGGAACTGGCGGGCGAGGGCAGGCAAGTTGCGCTGGTCTGTTCGGGCGACGCCGGCATATACGCGATGGCAACGCTGGTGTTCGAGCTTATAGACAAGAAGGGCGTCTCTGACGCGGCGCGACGGATCGAAATCGCGGTGTCGCCGGGCATCTCTGCGCTACAGGCCGCCGCCGCACGCGCCGGCGCGCCGCTCGGGCATGATTTCTGCACCATCTCGCTGTCCGACCTGCTGACGCCGTGGGAGGACATCCAGCGGCGCGTCAAGGCGGCGGGCGAGGGCGATTTCGTGATCGCCTTCTATAATCCGGTATCGAGGAAACGGCGCACGCAGCTTGCATGGGCGCGCGACGAACTCCTGAAACACCGCCCGGTGGAAACGCCGGTGATCCTCGCCACCAATCTCGGCCGCGAAGGCGAGCAGGTGCGCATCGTGCCGCTGGGTGACCTGAACGTAGACGACGTCGACATGCTGACGGTCGTTGTCGTCGGCTCGTCGGACAGCCGGGTCACCGAGACCGGCGACGGGAAGCGCTGGGTCTATACGCCGCGCGGCTATTCCGGGAAGGCCGGGACGAAGATGGGGAACGCGCAATGACGGTCTATTTCATCGGGGCCGGGCCCGGCGCGCCGGACCTCATCACCGTGCGCGGACTTCGGCTGATCGAGCGCTGCCCGGTCTGCCTCTATGCGGGGTCGCTGGTGCCGGACGAGATCGTTCATGCCGCGCCGAGAGACGCCAAGGTGATGGATACCGCGCCGATGCATCTCGACCAGATCGTCGCCGAGATGAAAGCGGCGCATGAGACGGGGCAGGACGTGGCGCGCGTCCATTCCGGCGATCCGTCGATCTACGGGGCGATCGCCGAGCAGATGCGGCGGCTCGATGCGCTCGGGATCGACTACGAGGTCGTGCCGGGCGTGCCGGCCTTCGCGGGCGCGGCGGCGAAGTTGAAGGCGGAACTCACGCTGCCGGAAATCGCGCAGACGATCATCGTCACGCGCACCGGCATGAAGGCCTCGGCCATGCCCGAGGGAGAGCAACTGGAAGTGCTCGGGAAATCCGGCGCGACGCTGGCGATCCACCTGTCGATCCGCAATCTCGACTATGTCCGCCGGGCGCTGGAGCCCAATTACGGCGCCGACTGCCCGGTGGTGATCGCCTATCGCGCGACATGGCCGGACGAACTCTATATCCGCACGACGCTGGCCGGGATGAAGGAGAAGGTGCGCGAGCACAAGATCACGCGCACGGCGCTGATATTGGTCGGCAGGGTTTTCGGCGAGGTGGAGTTCCGGGACAGCGATCTCTACAACGCGGATTATTCCCATGTGCTGCGCAATCGCGGGAAGAAGAAAGGCGGTTAGGCCGTTTCGATGCGCCGACTGATTGTCATCCTCGCCATGGCGGTGCTGGGTTTCGCCGGATGGACGGCTGCCTTCAACCGCGACAGCGCACTCTACTGGCAGGCGCGCGTGGCGCTGATGAAGCTGCAGGGCCGCGATCCGGGATTGGTGACGCGGCAGACCGATCCGCGCGGGCGGACAGAAGCCGCGCCGGCGGTTGCGGCAAAGGTCGGCGTCTTCATCGCCTACGGGCAATCGAATTCCGCCAATTTCGGCGCGCCGGGCCATGCGGTCCGGCATCCCGTTTTCAATTTCCTCGACGGAACAACCTATGCCTATGAAGACCCGGCTCTCGGCGCCGACGGGTTCGGCGGGAGTGTCTGGGGCCGGGTCGGCGACGGACTGGTCGAGGCGGGGGCCTTCGATGCGGTAGTGTTCGCGACGACCGGCTTCGGATCTCGGACGGTGGCGGAGCTGGGCGAGGGAGAGTTATACGATTACTTCCTGAAGCAATATCAGGGGCTTGCCGAGATATATGGCCATGTCGATGGAATCCTGTTTCACCAGGGCGAACAGAACCATCACGACCGCAGCAGCGCGGATTACGCGGCCGGATTCGCGCATCTCATCGCGCGGTTGCGCGCCGATGGCATCGATGCGCCGTTCTATCTCTCCCAGGCCTCCTATTGCGGCAATTCCGTCGACCTGCACCTGCTCGCCGTGCAGGACGTGCTTATCAGCGGGACGGAAGGCGTGCTGCGCGGGCCGAATAGCGACATCCTTGCCGACGCCCGCTATCGGCGCGACGGCTGCCATTTTTCGGCGGAAGGGCTCGACGCCTTCGCCGCGCAATGGGTGGCGGCGATCTCGGCGGCAAGCGAGGACTGACGCTCCTGAGATTGACGGCCGTCATGGCGCCGCGGGCCCATTGAGACCATTTTTATCCGGTAGTCCGTTTCGTGACCGCGCCGAGGGATTCGACGCGGGCGGGATAGCGAATTTCGGACCTGGAGAACGGCAATGATCGAGTTCATGGACGAAAGCACCGGCAAGTTCGTCGGCATCAGGGCGAGTGGCAAGCTCACCGACGCGGACTACAAGAACATCCTGATCCCGAGGGTCGAGACGCTGCTCGGCGAACATGGCAAGCTCGATATCCTGTTTCTCTTCGACGAGGACTTTCAAGGCTGGGACCTGCATGCGGCGTGGGACGACATGTCTTTCGGCATGAGTCATTCCGCGGGTTTCGAAAAGCTCGCCGTCGTCGGCGGACCGGCGTGGGTCTCTCGCGGCATCAAGGCGCTCGCCTTCCTCCTGAAAGGCGAGGTCAGGACCTATCCGGCCGACAAGCTCGAAGCGGCATGGGAATGGATCGCAGGCTGAATTCGTCCGGTTTCGACAGCAAAGGCAGAACGCGATGACGATCAGGGAAAGTCTCAAGGAACTGCGCGAAAGCCTCGACGCATTGCAGAAACGCCTCGCCGAGTTCGGCGCCGACGAAACCAGTGTGTCGCCGGAACACCGGGAGCGATTCGATATGCTGCAGGCGCAGGCAAACGCGGTGAAGGCGAAACTGCCGGCGGTGGAAGGCTCGGTCTGGGATGCCGTCAGACAAGAGGTCAAGCGCGATCTCGACGCCCTTGCCCAGAATCTCGAACAAACGGTCAGCTATATCGACGCGCATTACAACGGGAAGAGATAACCGCTTCCTATGCGGCGAAGATCAGGCCGGACCCGAAGATCACAAGCACCGAGCCCAACCAGGCAAACGCGGCGGGGCGCTCACCGGTCTTGATCCAGATCAGCGGCAGGATCCATGCCGGCGTCGTAGCCGACAGCGTGGCGACGATGCCGACCTTGCCGCCCGACAGGGCAAACAGCACCAGCGTCATGCCGATACCCATGGCGGCGAGGCCGGAAATGCCGACGATGACGGCGGTCCTTAATGTCAGCTTCGCCTTGGCCTGAACCTGCCTGATACCGGTCGCCAGCAGGAGCGACAGACAAATGACGGAGACAGCCACGCGCAGGGTCGAGGCCGTGGCGGGGTCGACGCCGGTTTCCATCACGGGGCGGGCAATCAGCGAGCCGACGGACTGGCAGAGCGCAGCCCCCAGGCCGAGCGCGATGCCGAGCGGCATCGATCCCTTCACCGTTTCCCAAGTGTCGAGCTGCGAGCGCCGCTTGCCGAATACGATCGCCAGGATGACGCCGGCAAACACGATGGCGATGCCGACGATCTTCTGCGGCACGATCGTCTCGCCGAGGAACAGCCATCCGAGCAGCGCCGATATCGGCGCGTTGGCCGAAAACAGGATGTTGGAACGGCGCGGCCCCATGCGGTTCATGGTCAGGAACAGGCAGGTGTCGCCGAGGAAAATGCCGATGAAGCCGGACAGCGCCAGCGGCGCGATGTGTTCCGGACGGAGTGTGCGCCAGCCGCCGGTGAAGGCGACGACCGCGGCCAGCATGACGAGGACGATCGCCATGCGCAGCCGGTTGAAGGCGATGGCGCCGAGTTCGGCCGACGGGCCCGCGGCGATGACAGCGGAAAACGCCCATGTCATCGCGGCAAACAGGGCCGACAGTTCGAAAATGCTCACAGCGGACTGTCCTGTCTCGTCAGGCCGGCGCGCCGGTCCGGCGCGCAACGCGCAACGTCACCAGGGCGAGTATCGCGGCGGCAGTGGCGCAGAACGCGATGGAGGCAACCATCGGCAGCGAGGTTCCGTCGAAGAACGGACCCGTCGCGACGATCATGACGCCGCCGGACACCATCTGCAGCGTGCCGCCCAGCGACGAGGCGAGGCCGGCCCGGTCGCCATGGTCGTCCAGCGCCATCACCATGACGGGCGCCATGACGAGGCCGAACAAGGCGTAGCCGACGAAGAGGAAGCCCATCAGGACGAAGAGCGAGTCAAATCCGGCGAGCGTCACCGCGAGGAGGACCAGCGCGGTCGTCGCGAAACCGCCGGTGGCGATCATCACCATGCGCGCCATGCCGTAGCGATCGCCCAGCATGGGGGCGACCTGCGACGCGCCGAAAAAGCCGATGGCGTTGACGGCAAAGGCGAGGCTGAACTGGACCGACGTCAGGCCGTACTGGCCGGTGTAGACGAAGGAGGCCGTCGACAGGAAGACGAAGAAGCTCGCCATGCCGAAGCCGCCGATCAGCGTCAGCCCGATGAATTTCGGATCGGTGATCAGGACCCGCATGCCCGACAGCAGCACGCGCGGGCGTATCGGGACCCGATGTTCGGGCGTCAGCGTTTCGGGCAGCAGGAAGGCGGTCAGCAGGATCGACAGGATTGCGGCGGCGGCCAGGACATCGAAGATAAGCCGCCAGCCGCCAAGCGCGACAAGGCCCGATCCCGACAGCGGCGCGAGCATCGGCGAGACCGAGATCACCAGCATGATGAGGGCCATCATGCGGGTGGCCTGGCTGCCGGTATAAAGGTCGCGAACGATGGCGCGCGGCACGACCATGACGGTCGCCGCGCCGAGTGCCTGCACGAAGCGTCCAACGGTCAGCCAGCCGATCGTCGGTGCGAAGGCGCAGGCGAGCGAGCCGACAATGAAAACGCCCAGGCCGATATAGATCGGCGGCTTACGGCCGAGCCAGTCGGAAACCGGCCCGTAGGCGAGCTGGGCTATGCCGAAAGCGATGAAATAGGCGGTCAGCGTCGCCTGGGTGGCGGCGATGGTCGTGGCGAAATCGTCCGCAATCACCGGCAGGGCGGGCAGATACATGTCGATGGCAAAAGGGCCGACCCATGCAAGCAGGCCGAGCACAATTGCCGAACGCAGAAATCCGGGCTGCATGAAAGCCTCCTGAGCGATTCCGGATGTATGGATGAGTGATACGGGCCGAGGGAGGTCCGAGGTCGGGTTCCTACAACGTTTCAGCCGGTGTTGCCAGCCGCGCGGGCCGCAAACGGCCCGTCTGCCGACACTTCCTGACGTTTGCGATGCACAATGGTCACAGTTCGTTCTCAGTGCGTCGCCGTGCCAAGATAGGCTTCGAGCTTGTCGAGGGAACCGCTCCAGCCTCCTGTCATGGAGTCGCGGTTGGTGTCGAAGGTCTCGACCTCGACCGGCGTGGCGCAGCGAATGTGCGCGACATCATGAAAGGAGCGGTAGTCATCATTTTTCTTCGGGATTTTACTGGAGATCGGCGAGCAAGGCTTCGAGCCGGTCGAAGCTCTCCTCCCGGATGCGGCGATATTCGCCGATCCAGCCGGATGCCTGCCTGAGCGGTTCGCCAACTCCCCTCAGCGTCTGTTATCGCGCGCCGTGCGGAAGGGGAGGTCGGCCAGTTCGTCAGGCCTCATCGCGCGGATGGCCGGGTGGGAAAGCGGATCGCTTGCCCATTCCGTTCCGCAGAGCGGCGCGGGGACCGGCGGTCTTCGCCGAAATCCAAGTATGTAGAGAATCTGTTTCATGTCAGCATATAGACACTGATGATCGCCGAAAAATATCGACTTCTTGTCAGTCATGTTTTAGAAAATCTGAATGAAAAACCTCAATCGCGTGCATCTCTCCGGCCTGCGGGCGGTCGAGGCGGTCGGCCGTCTGGGCGGGCTTGCCGGCGCCGCCGAGGAACTGGGCGTGACGCCCGGCGCGGTCAGCCAGCAGATCCAGCGCACGGAGGAGGCGCTCGGCCGGCCCCTGTTCTCGCGCGAGGGGCGCGGGCTGCAACTTACGGAACTGGGCGCGGAGATCTGCGCGCGGCTGACGGCCGGGATGGGTGAACTGTCGCGCGCGGTGGCGCTGGCGGAGGAACGGGCGCAAGGCGCGCTGACCGTCTCGGTCGCGCCGATCTTCGCCTCGAAATGGCTGGTCTGGCAGTTGGCCAAGTTCCGCGAGGCCGATCCCGGCGTCAGGGTGCGCATCGACGCCGATGTCGGGCTGGTCGATCCCAACACGGCGGACGTCGATGCCTGCGTGCGCGTGGGCAAGGGCAAGTGGCCGGGCGTCAGGGCGGAGTGGATGCTGGACCAGGAGGTCTTTCCGGTCTGCCATCCACGCATGGCGGAGTTGCTGAAGACGCCGGCGGATCTGGCCAAGGCGCCGATCGTCCGGGACCAGTACGCGATGTTCGACTGGGATCTGTGGCTGGCGCCGAACGGCCTCGACAAGTCGGTGCTTGGCGATGGCCCGGTCTATTCCGACGGGGCTCTTTGCCTCGACGCAGCAATCGCAGGGCAAGGCGTGTTTCTCGCCTGGGAGCCGCTGGCCAGCCATGCGCTCGCCTCGGGACAGGTGGTTGCACCGTTCCCCGACCGCTATCCGACAGGCGATTCCTACTGGTTCGTCACGGGTATGGCAGCGCGGCCGAACCCGCATGTGACGCGGTTTCGCGACTGGCTGAAGACGGAACTGAAGCGCTCGGTCGGCCTCAGCGGGAAATCATGATGACAGGCAGGCGGAGCGCCCGGGCGGCCTCGATCTTGGCATAGGCGCCGTCGCCGCCGGAATTGCGGCAGACGATGTGGGTGACTGCATGGGCCTGCAAGAGAGCGATTTCGTCGTCCGGTGTCGCGCGGGGCAAGCCGAGGACGAGTTCGTGGCTTGGCAAGGGGAGCGGCGCTTCCGGCGGATCGACCATGCGGACGAGGAAATGAACGTCGGTGTGCGAGGCGAAGGGCGCGATGTGCTGGCTGCCGAGGGCCAGCAGCACGCGGGCCTTCGGCGGGATTGCGGCGCAGGCTTCCTCAAGCGAGGCGACCTCGATCCAGTCGTCGCCCGGCTTCCTTGTCCACGGCTGTCGGGTGCGGATCTCCAGCGGAACACACGCAAGTGCCGCGGCGGCCTTGGCGTTTGCCGAGATCTGCCTGGCGAAGGGGTGGGTGGCGTCTATCAGGCGAGTGACGCGCTCCTGCACGATCCATGCGGCGAGACCTTCCGCGCCGCCGAAGCCGCCGATGCGCACCTCGCCGGCGAGAGGTTTCGGTTCCTTCGTACGGCCGGCGAGCGAGGTGACGACGCGCCAGTCCGGATGATCGCGGACGAGTTCGGCGGCCAGTTCCGCCGCCTCCCTCGTGCCGCCAAGGATGAGCACAGTCTCGGTCACGCGAAGCCTGTCCGGGCGATGATTTCGCCCTTGCGGTCGGTGACGATGATCTCGACATTGACCGGGGCGTCCCGAAGTGTTTTCTTCGCCGTGTCGCGGGCGAGTTCGGCGATCCTGGGTGCCAAGAGAACGCCG
>JBAQHA010000403.1:0-3491 GCA_049288075.1 Oricola sp. | reverse complement strand
CCGCTGATCCATTCGAGCTTTGTAATCGAAGATGTTCCGCTGATGACGTTCATCGGCGTTGCCGGCGTCCTTTCGCTCGTCATTCGCTATCGTACCGAATGGGATGCCCGCATGCTGTTTCTCGACGGACTGCGCGACGAACTCAAGTCGGCCCGCCTGGTCGCGCTGACCCAGGCCCTTGGCAAGTTGGCAGAAACCGATCCCATGACCGGCCTGTTCAACCGGCGCCATCTGGTCCAGACACTGAAGGAGAAGTGGCAGGAAGCGCGCGAGCAAAATGACTGGCTCGGGATCCTGATGATCGATATCGACAAGTTCAAGGATTTCAACGACGCCGCAGGCCACGACGAAGGTGATCGCTGCCTGATCGCGATTGCCGGCGAACTGGACCGGCAAGTCGGCCAGGCGAAACAATATCTGGCACGCTATGGCGGCGAAGAATTCATGGCCGTTGTTTCGCATCTCGAGCCGGAACCGTTCATGGCCGCGGCCGAGACGATCAGGCGTTCTATCGAACAGATGGACCTGCCGCACCCCGGACTGGGCCCCGGCGCTCGCGTGACGGTAAGCGTCGGCGCTGCGTCGATGATTCCGACCCCGCGTGCCAGCGTCGACGATTTGATCGTTTCCGCCGACAAGGCGCTGTATGCGGCCAAGTCCGCCGGCAGGAACCGGGTCGAGGCCGGCACCTCGAACTTCACTCCGGGAACTGCGCCGGAACGCGGAACCCGACCGGTCATCGAACGGTCGCGTGCCGGCCATCGCCAGACCGAAAAGCGGCGCTGAGGCACCGCTCGCCAAACCGCGAGCCGTTTTCCGTATCGACCGGCAACGCCTCAGCCCCGCCGGAACAGGGACGCCGTGTAGAGCACCAGCGCCGACCAGATGAAGACGAAGGCGATCAGCTGCCAGCGGGAGAACGGTTCGCCGAAGACGAACACAGCGGTCAGGAAGATCATCGTCGGCGCGATATACTGCAGGATGCCGATCGTCGTGTAGCGGAGAGCTTTTGCCCCGAAGGCATAGAGGATCAGCGGCAGGGCGGTGACCGGTCCGGCCAGCAGCAGCAAGCCGAAATCCGATAGCCCCGTCGACAGGAAATGCCCCTCGCCCCGCAAGGACAGCCAGGCGATAGTGGCGAGCGCGACCGGGGTGAGGATCAGGACTTCCAGCATGAATCCCTGGGACGGGCCGACCGGCAGGGTCTTGCGCAGATAGCCATAGGTCCCGAACGACAGGGCCAGCGCGAGCGATACCCAGGGAAGCCCGCCGGCCTTGACCGTCAGGATGCCGACGGCAATCACCGCCAGGGCGATGGCGACGGCCTGCAGCCGGTTGAAGCGCTCGCCGAGGAAAACCGCGCCCAGGACGACGTTGACCAGCGGATTGATATAGTAGCCGAGCGCCGTCTCCAGCGCACGGTCGGCGCCGATCGCCCAGACATAGATCCCCCAGTTGATCGAGATGAGCCCGGCGGTCAGCGCCGCCATGGCGAGCGTGCGCGGCGAGCGCAGCGCGGCCTTCAGGTCGGCGGTACGGCGCAGCGCGAGGAGGATGATCCCGGCGACGGGAACGGACCAGAGGATCCGGTGCGCGACGACCTCGTAGGGCTGCATGTGGGCGACCGCCTTCATGTAGAGCGGCATGAAGCCCCAGAGGACGTAGGCGCCCAAGGCAAAGGCAAAGCCGGAGAGCGGCTCTCCCGGCTGCGCGGCGGGAACGCCGGAGTTCTTGCTGGCCATCATTTCGGACATGGCCGGTCACCTACACCCGGCCCAGAATTCGGGCAATTGGCGGATTGTCACCAAGACAATTGCCGCCGGGCTACTCCGCCGCCTTCAGGCCCGCGTGGCCGCGGTTCTTGAGAAGTTTGAAGGTGATGGAATCCATCAGCGCCTCGAAGGAGGCGTCGATGATGTTTTCCGAGACGCCGACCGTCCACCAGCGCATGCCCGACGCATCGGCGGATTCGATCAGAACGCGCGTCACCGCCTCGGTGCCGCCGTTGAGGATACGCACCTTGTAATCCACCAGTTCCAGGTCGGCGATCTCGGCCTGGTATTTGCCGAGATCCTTCCTGAGCGCCATGTCGAGCGCGTTGACCGGGCCGTTCGCGCTCTCGGCGACCGACATGCGCACCTCGCCATCGACGCTCACCTTGACGAACGCCTCGGCGACTGTGACGACCTTGCCGAGCGCATTGTGGCGGCGCTCCACCATGGAGCGGAAGGACACGACCTCGAAGAAGTCCGGCACTTCGCCGAGAGTGCGGCGGGCCAGCAACTCGAAACTGCCGTCGGCGCCTTCATAGGCATAGCCGGTGGCCTCGCGCTCCTTGACCACCGAAATCAGCGTGTCGAGACGCGGGTCGTCCTTGGCGACGGCGATGCCGCGGCGGTTCAGTTCGGCGATGAAGTTGGACTTGCCGCCCTGGTCGGAGACCATGATGTGGCGGACATTGCCGACCTTTTCCGGTTCGACATGCTCGTAGGTCGCGGGGTCCTTGACCAGCGCCGAGGCATGGATGCCGGCCTTGGTGGCGAAGGCGGACGAACCGACATAGGGCGCCTGCGGCGCGGGCGAGCGGTTGAGCAGTTCGTCGAACCAGCGCGACAGCCGCGTCAGTCCCTCCAGCCTTTCGGCCGGAATGCCGATCTCGAAGCGGCCGTTCCAGGCGGGCTTGAGCGCCAGCGTGCCGATGATGGTGACGATGTTGGCGTTGCCGCAGCGCTCGCCGATGCCGTTCAGCGTGCCCTGCACCTGCCGCACGCCGGCGTCGATCGCCGCGAGCGAATTGGCGACGGCCTGTTCCGTATCGTTGTGGGCGTGGATGCCGAGACGGTCTCCCGGCACGCCGGAGGCGATCACGGTTTCGACGATGGCACGGACCTCGTGCGGCTGCGTGCCGCCATTGGTGTCGCACAGCACGATCCAGCGCGCGCCGGCCTCGAGCGCCGTCTTCGCGCAGGCGAGCGCGTAGTCCGGGTTGGCCTTGTAGCCGTCGAAGAAGTGTTCGCAGTCGACCAGCGCCTCCTTGCCGGCGGCGATGGCGGCCTCGACCGACTGGCGGATCGAGTCGAGGTTTTCCTCGTCGGTGCAGCCGAGCGCGACGCGGACGTGATAGTCCCAGCTCTTGGCGACAAAGCAGACGGCGTCGGACTTCGAAGCGATGAGCGCGGAAACGCCGGGATCGTTCGACACCGACACCCCTGCCCGCTTGGTCATGCCGAAGGCAACGAATTTCGCGGCCGATGTGCGCTTGCGCTCGAAGAAGGCGGTGTCGGTCGGGTTCGCGCCGGGATAGCCGCCCTCGACATAGTCGATGCCGAACTCGTCCAGCATGCGGGCGATCGCGATCTTGTCCTCGACGGAGAAGTCGATGCCGGGCGTCTGCTGCCCGTCACGCAATGTCGTGTCGAAGAGATAGATGCGTTCGCGTGCCATGTGTCCTTACCCGTCGCGGCCTGTCATTTCCCGGCGAACCTGTCCGT
>JBAQHA010000402.1:0-6651 GCA_049288075.1 Oricola sp. | reverse complement strand
ACGCGGCGCCGTCATGGATTTCGTGTTCAGAACGCGCTCGGAAAAAGCCCGCCGTCGAGCCTGACATTCTGGCCAGTGATGTAACCGGCATGGGCCGAGCACAGGAAGGCGCAGGTCTTGCCGAATTCCTCCGGCGTTCCCAGACGGCCGGCGGGAATCGCCTTCTCCTGGCGCGCGCGCTCTTCATCGATCGTGATGCCGGCCTTGTCCGCGCCGAACCTGAACGTGTCGCGGATGCGGTCGGTATCGAGCTTGCCGGGCAGCAGCTGGTTGATGGTGACGTTCTTGTCGACCACCGACCGGGCGACGCCAGCGAGGAAAGAGGTCAGGCCGGCGCGGGCGCCCGAGGACAGATCGAGGCCGAGGATCGGCTGGTAGACCGACAGCGAGGTGATGTTGACGATGCGGCCGAAGCCGCGTTCGACCATGCCGTCGATCACCTTCTGGATCAGCTCGATCGGCGTCACCATGTTCTGCGTCACACCGGCGAGGATTGCCTCGCGGTCGAGTTCGCGGAAATCGCGCAGCTTCGGGCCGGCATTGTTGTTGACCAGGATATCGGGATCGGGGCAGGCGGCGATCAGCGCCGCCTGGATCGCCGGATCGGAGACATCGCCAAGAACGACCGTGACATTGACGCCGTGCTTGCGCAGGTCGTCGGCGGTCGCATTGGTGACGTCCGGATTGCGGCCGTTTATGACGAGATCGACGCCTTCCTCGGCCAGCGCCACCGCGCAACCCCTACCGAGTCCGCGGCTCGACGCGCAAACGATCGCCTTGCGACCCTTTAATCCAAGATCCATGCTCCGACTCCCTTTTTGCGCCTTTATAGGGTGCGAGAGCGCCGACCGGAAGGGCAAGCCGCGGCCTTCCGGCGCCCGGATTTCAACCCCAGAGTTCGGGTTGCGGCGGTGAGACGGTGCTGCCGGAATAGCTGAGGCCGGGCGAGCGGTCGCGGGCGAGAAGCAGCGGGCCGTCAAGGTCGACGTAATCCGCGTCCTGGGCGAGCAGGACGGCAGGCGCCATGGCGAGCGACGTGCCGACCATGCAGCCGACCATGATGCCGAAGCCGAGATCGCGGGCGCGGTCGCGCATGCGCAGCGCTTCCGTCAGTCCGCCGGTCTTGTCGAGCTTGATGTTGACGGCGTCATAGCGGGCGCGCAGCGCCTCCAGGCCGTCGGACGTATGCGCGCTTTCATCGGCGCAGACCGGCACCGGGCGGGCGATTTCCGCGAGGAACTCGTCCTTGCCGGCCGGCAGCGGCTGTTCGATCAGCGCGACGTTCAGCCTTGCCGCCTCGCGCATTAGTTCCGGAAGGACATCGGGCGTCCAGGCCTCGTTGGCATCGACGATGATCCGGCTGTGCGGCGCGGCAGCGGCGATGGCACGCAGGGCCGCGATGTCGTCGGCGCCGCCGAGCTTGATCTTCAGGATCGGCCTGTGGGCGGCCTTGCGAGCGGCCTCGGCCATCGCATCCGGTTCGTCGAGCGAGAGAGTGAAGGCGGTTTCAAGGGGATGCGGCGGCTGCCGGCAGATGCTTTCCGCGGCGGGGCGGCCTGTCAGCTTGGCATCGAGGTCCCAGAGTGCGCAATCGAGCGCGTTGCGGGCGGCGCCGGGGGCGAGCGCCGCGCCGAGAGCCTCGCGCGACATGCCGCCCGCCAGCGCCGAAATCGTCCGTTCGATCTGGGCCAGGACCGAATCGACCGTCTCGCCGTAGCGCGCATAGGGCACGCATTCGGCGATGCCGGAGCGGCCGTTGGATGTGATGCGGCAGGTGACGACCTCGGCCTCGGTCTTGGAGGCGCGCGAAATGCGGAACTGCCCGTCGATCGGGAAGCGCTCCGGCCAAGCTTCCATTCTGAAATCGGCTAATTTCATCCGTGATCAACTTCCCGATCGTTCCGAAATAACGGTTGATGTGGCCCGTTCGCCGCAGACTTGCCATGCGAGCGACTGTATTACTATCGCGATGGCTGATGCGATGCATATGGAAAACGACGGACAGGCACCGGCCGCGCGGCACCCGCCACAGGTGCGGGCCGAGACGGCGGGGGACCATTTCCTGCTGGCGTTGTCGGGATCCTGGGCGACGGATACGATCGCCAGCGTCGACACAGTCATGCGCAAGCATGAAGGCGCGATCGGCGACAAGCCGGTCACGGTCGACATGGCGGACGTCACGTATTTCGACACGGCGGGCGCATGGCTAGTCTATCGCTTCGTGCGCGCCGCCGAGGAGGCGGGTAGCAAGACGACGCTGAACGGCATGCGAAGCTCCCATCAGGTGCTCTACGGCGCAGTCGAGAGCGCAATGAAGGAATTGGCCGACCAGGAGCCTGCGGGCAAGCGGATGGGTGTGGTCGCGCAGTTCTTGGCCTCGCTCGGCAAGGCCGTCTACGACCTACGCCATGACGGGCTGCTTGCTTTGCACATGCTCGGCGCCGCGGTCCGCGGATCGCAGATGAAGCTTGGCCACGGCAGCGGGTTGTCGATTGCCGCGGTCGTCAACCAACTCGACCGCATGGGCGTGCGCGCGATCCCGATCATCGCGCTGATGTCGGCTATTATCGGCGCGATCATCGCGCAGCAGGGCGCCTTTCAGTTGCGGTACTTCGGCGCGGAGATCTTCGTCGTCGATCTGGTCGGCATCCTGGTGCTGCGCGAAATCGGCGTGCTGCTGACGGCGATCATGATCGCGGGCCGGTCGGGAAGCGCAATTACCGCCGAGATCGGCTCGATGAAGATGCGCGAAGAAGTCGACGCGCTGACGGTCATCGGGCTCAATCCGGTCGGTGTGCTGGTGTTTCCTCGCCTCGTCGCGCTTGGCATCGCGCTGCCGCTCCTGACGGTGATTTCCGACCTGGCTTCGCTGGCGGGCGCCATGTTCGTCGCATATACTTATTCCGGAATCTCGACCGAGGCGTTCATCACGCGGCTGCGCGACGCGATCGACCTGACGACGGTCTTCGCCGGCTTCATCAAGGCGCCGTTCATGGCGCTGATCATCGGCATCGTCGCTTCTGTCGAGGGCATGAAGGTGGGCGGCAGCGCAGAATCGCTCGGCGAGCGGGTAACGGCCTCCGTCGTGAAATCGATCTTCATCGTAATCGTCGTTGATGGACTTTTCGCAATATTCTACGCGGCGATCGATTTCTGATGGACCAGCAAGACATCATCATCAGGGTGCGCGACATCCATGTGCAGTTCGGCAGCCACGTCGTGCTGCACGATCTCGATCTCGACGTCTATCGCGGCGAAATCCTCGGCTTCGTCGGCGCATCGGGAACGGGCAAGTCGGTCCTGCTGCGCACGATCCTCGGCTTGAACAAGAAACAGAACGGCTCGATCGTCGTACTCGGACGCGATCTCGACCGCATCAGCGAGGAAGAACGGATTCAAGTCGACATGCGCATGGGGGTGCTGTTTCAGCACGGCGCGCTGTTTTCGTCGCTGACGGTGTTGGAAAACATCCAGGTGCCGATGCGCGAATATCTGTCGCTGCCGAAGAAGCTGATGGACGAACTCGCATTGCTGAAGATCGAACTTGTCGGCCTGACACGGGGCGACGCCGAGAAATACCCTTCGGAACTGTCGGGCGGCATGATCAAGCGCGCGGCTTTGGCACGCGCGCTTGCACTCGACCCGGACATCGTCTTTCTCGACGAACCGACATCGGGTCTCGATCCGGTCGGTGCGGCGGAGTTCGACGACTTGATCTCCAAACTGCGCGACACGCTGGGACTTACCGTCTATATGGTGACTCACGATCTCGACAGCCTGTTCACTGTCGCCGACCGCATCGCGGTCCTGGGCAACAAGAAGGTCCTCATCGAGGGGACGATCGACGACATGCTGAAGAGCGAAGATCCCTGGGTAAAATCGTACTTCCGCGGCAAACGCGCCCGGCGTATCGAAACAATTGAAAAGCAATCCGCACAGGCGGGCGTCTGAACATGGAAACAAAGGCTAACTACGTCACGGTCGGTGCTTTCACGCTGCTGGTATTTCTCGCCGGATTCGCGCTGGTCTACTGGGTCGCGCGAGTCGATACCGGCGGGCAGACTGCGCGTCTCGACGTCGTCATCGAGGGATCGGTGACCGGGCTTGGCGTCGGCAGCCTCGTCAAGTTCAACGGCATCGATGTCGGCAAGGTGACCGGGCTGAGTTTCGACGAGAAGAACCCGCGCATCGTGATCGCCAGGACGGTCGTGGCCCGCAACCTGCCGATCTCGAAAGCCACCAAGGCGGTACTTGGATTCACCGGCCTGACCGGGATCGCCCATATCGAGTTCGAGGGCGGCGATACCGCTGAAACGAGCATATTCGACCTCGCCGAACAGCAAGGCACCGTCGCGACGGTCCAGGCAGACCCGTCCGCGGTCAACAACCTGCTTGCCACGGCGCAGGACATCTTCGACCGCACCGACAGCATACTGTCGAAGCTGGAGGGCTTCGTCGATGAGGTCAACGGTCCGCTGGCCGACACGATTGGCAATGTCGAGGTATTCTCCAAGGCGCTGAAGGACAATGCTGACCAGATCGACAGTTTCCTTGCCGGTATCGGCGGCGTCGGCGACGCGCTGAAGGACATGTCGGGCAAGCTCGACGGCACGCTCCAAGGGGTCGAGAACCTGCTTGCCGCCGTCGATCCGGAGAAGGTGACATCGATCGTCGACAACGTCGACACGTTCACGGCGGACCTGAAGGACATCTCCAGCCAGGTCAAGGGTGTGGCAGATTCCGTCACCAAGGTCGTGAACGACCTAAACGGCGTCGGCGGCCGCATCAGCGGCACGTTCGACAAGGTGGATTCGCTGCTTGCCGCAATTCCGCCGGAACAGCTGAAGACGACTCTCGACGATCTGGCCGGCGCGAGCACCTCGGCGCGCAACGCCCTCACCGAGATGGAAACGGCGACCGTCGGCTTCGGCGCACGTCAGGAAGACATCCAGAAGATCATCACCGATACGCAGCAGATGGCTGAAAAACTGAACGCCGCATCGACGCGCGTGGACGGTATTCTCGCCAAGGTCGACGGGCTGGTCGGATCGGATGAGGGCCAGTCCCTGATGGCGGAAGCGCGCAAGACGCTGGAGGCCTATCGCGAGGCGGCGAATACGCTCAACGCCCGCATCAACTCGATCTCGTCGGGGCTGGAACGGTTCTCGGGGCAGGGTTTGCGAGACGTTCAAAGCCTTGTCAACGAAACCCGCCGATCGGTCAGTCGCATCGAAAGCGCGATCACCGACCTCGAACGGGACCCGCAGAAGCTGATCTTCGGTGGAGACAGTGGCGTCAAGACCTATGACGGCCGGGAGAGGCGTTGACAGTCCATGGCGAGCCGCTATCAAACCATAGGGACGAGATGCGGCCGGCAGCGCCATGCTGCCGGTTTCCAACAGGTCGACGAGGGGTAATGGGGATTCTGCGCGCGGGACTAATTGCAGCAATGCCGCTTGCGCTGGCCGGGTGCGCCGCGCTGGGCGGCGCCCGCACGACCGCCGATACCTACGAACTCGGCGTGCCAGCCATCAGGGAGGCATCGCCTGTCCGGGCGGGCACGCAGATACTGATCGCCGAGCCGCAGGCTCTCAAGGCGCTGGATTCCCAGAACATCGTCGTACGGACCGATCCGCTGACGATCCGTTATCTCGATGAATCGCAATGGTCCGATCGTTTGCCGCGCATGGTGCAGATGCGACTGGTGCAGGCCTTCCAGAATTCGGCCAAATTCAAGGGCGTCGGCTTGCCAGGGCAGGGATTGGCGATCGACTACCAGATCGTGACCGAAATTCGCGCCTTTGGCATGGAAGCGGCCGGCAATGCGGCAGATGTCGCGATTGCCGTGAAGATCCTCAACGACCGCAACGGTATCGTCGCCAGCGAACGCATGTTCGAGGCACGGATCGCCGCCACCGGCACGAGCAATGCCGCCTATGTCCGGGCCATCGACAACGCGTTCGAGAGCGTTGCGCGCGACATAGTCTCCTGGGTCACCGATAAGGTCTGAAGACTGTTTCCAACGAAAAAGCCGCCGGAATTTCTGGCGGCTTTCGTTTGCCCGATATCGACTGCCGATCAGCGCAGCTTGCCGCTGGCGTGTGCCAGCATCGTGTAGACCTTGCCGGTGTCGGAGGTCAGGTAAGTCTGCGTCATGATGTTGTCGCGGTCGTTCTTGGCGATGTCGCGCAGCAGCCGTTCGAAGTCGTTGATGTAGCGATCGACGGAAGCCCGGAAGGTGGCGTCGCTCTCGTATTTGCGCTTGATCTCATCGAACGTCTGCTGACCCTTCAGCGTGTAGAGACGGCGGGTGAAGACGTTGCGTTCGCCGCGGCGGTAGCGGTCCCACAGGTCGATCGACGCTTCGTGGTCGATGGCGCGGGCGATGTCGACCGACAAAGAGTTCAGGGACTCGACCGCGTGAAGCGGATCGCGCGGCTGATCAACACGTTGCGGGGTGCGCGGCGCGGGCTGATCTTCCTTGGAGGCGCGGCGCAACAGATCGCTGACCCAGCCGCCGGAGGCGGCTTCATCGGATTCTTCGGGCGCGGCTTCGGCGATGCCCAGGCTGCCACGCAGGACAGGCTCGCGCTGCGTCGTCGGACGGGGCGCCGGCTGCGGAGCGGGAGCGGCGACCGGCTGGGCTCGAAC
>JBAQHA010000401.1:0-3664 GCA_049288075.1 Oricola sp. | reverse complement strand
ATATACTATAACTGTTTCAAAATGATACACGTGTATCGTTTAGGATTGGCATTTACCAAGGTCGAAGGGGTAATTTGACTTATTAAAATTTCTCTTGTTAACACAACGTTAGTGATAATTAGTATTTAGGGTCGGTCAGTCGCATCATGACTCAAGAAAACAAAACCCAGGGCATGGTCGGCGGAGCGCTGACGGACATTGGCCTTGCGCGTCTCTTGAGCATCATGGCCCCCGAGCAAAAACTGGGTGACGACGAGATCGCGGTTATTCGGCAGATCCGGCCGAAGATCGGCCTCTATGCTCCGCGTGTCGAGATCAGCGTGCATGGCGAACGCAGCGATACGACGTATATCGTGAACTCGGGTTGGGGGTGCACCTATATCGATCTTCCGGACGGAAGCCGGCAGATCGCGGATTTTCTGCTCAAGGGCGACATTATCGGGTTGCGGGCGATAGGCTCCAACTGGGAGGAGTCGTTCTATGCGATCGCCGAACTCGAGGTGCTCGAGCTTCCGACGGACGAGTTGAACCGCGCTCTGAGCGCGGCGCCCAGCCTCGCCGTACGCTTCCTCTTCGCGCTTGCCCGCAACTCCGCGATAAGGGGCGAGCACATCGTGAATATCGGGCGCAGAAGTGCGGCCGTGAGGCTTGCCCATCTGTTGCTCGAACTGGGCACGCGGTTGGAGAATGTCGGGCTCGCCGATGCGGACGGTTACGATTGTCCTCTAACCCAGCACGATCTCGCGGACGCGTTGGGTTTGACCGCGATCCATGTCAATCGCATGTTGCGCGAGTTGCGCCAGTCCAGCCTGCTCAGTTTCAGAAACGGCAAGGTGAAGTTCGTCAACAAGGATTCCCTCGCTCGCTTCGCGAGTTTCGAGGCGGACTACCTTTAGAAGGCGAACCCTCGGGAAGGTGCGATCCCGCGACCGCCGCGGTCGGCTGGAACCCACATCGTCTGCGCCTGATCTGCTTCCGACATCCTCTTCGCGTATTCCGCGACATGGACGCGGCTTACCACAATGACGGAAAGAGCGACATAGAACACGGTTCCCGGGTCGGCATTTCCGCCGATCAGGGATGTCGAGACGATCCCGGCCAGCGCGCACGCGCGGATACTGGCCACGGCCGTCTCGGCGCGAGGTTCCAGTCGTCCGGGCAGATTGCGCATTCCCCGGACGATCACGAGCACCTGGATGGTCATCAGAAGGAATCCGGCCGCGCCCAGCTGCGATATGACCGCTATGGGCCAGCTCGACGCGCGCGAACTGCCGAGCCCCACCCCGAGGCCGGCCGTGTGCGTCAGGGATTGCAGGCTTTTCGCGTTCCAGTAGGTTCTTTCCTGTCCGGATTCCGAGCCGGACTTGGCCAGGATGGCGCTGTCGACGAGGTCGATAACCGGTGTGACGATCTGCGGCCTGACCACAGCGGCGGTCATGAAGCCGGTGACCAGCGCAAGAAAAACCGAGATCACCAGAAGGTCGGTCTGCTTCGTGTTCCGGGATGCCAGCTGGCGCAACATGGAGAAGCCGACCGGCAGACAGAGAATGGCCAGTCCCGCATAAGCCGTCGTCGAGGTTGAAGCCAGTAGCAGGAAGAAGGTGATGGCGGTGAGCCAGAAAGACTGCCGCGTCCGGCGGCGGCGCCAGTAGGTATAGGAAAAGGCCAGGCAGGCGAGGGAAGCCGCCCCGAATGCCGACGCTTCCGAATATCCGCCGGCAAGCCGGGCGAATCCGGCCATCTGCACATCGGTCAGCAGCGCGTAATTCGCTGATCGTATAGGCGCGAGAACATCTCCGAGGCCGCCGTATTTGCCGACGAAGTCGATCATGCCGAGAGCCGCATTCAGCCAGGCGAACAAGAAGAAGCCGCGCATCACGTCGTTCAACCTGTAGCGGCGTGTCAGCAGCAGGCAGACAGCGAAGAACGTCAGGCAGCTGAAAACCAGATAGCCGGCCTGCGAGATATTGCTGGAGACCGGCGACAACGGCGTTTCGAAGACGCCGCCCCTTTCGCGCGAGGCCACGAAAACATTCGTGCCGCCGGCAAACAGACGCGGAAAGACGACCGCGCTGAATGCCGAATAGAACATGAAGGCAAGCACGACCCAGGCGGTTCGAATTTTGAGGAAAACGGAGCCGAGTCGCCGGAATACGTCGACTTTGAGAAACGCAAAGGCGATGAATGCGACTGTGAATACCGCCGAAACCAGGGGGGATGCGCCGCCCAGCGCCGGAAGGGTGACGACCGCCGTGGCTCCGAATGCCTGCGAGCCGATCAGTCCACTCGCGAGACCTGCGCGAAGGACAAGCGCCAGGATCGCGAGCGCAGCCGCTACAGCGATTCCCTCGACGGAGATCAACATGCTTCGATCGGCCCTCCTTGCCTCGAATCGGTCTTTCCTGGCGACGTGGCCAAGCCCGTCGTCTGCGCGGAAGACAGAGTAACTTTCCCGCAGAACCGGTTACATAAGTTTCACGGCAATCATCCTCCCGTCTGCCGCGAAACGTCAATTGTACCAATAGGATGAGCCTGCGCCCTCATATGCGGAAACGATGTCTTGCAGCATCGTTTCCGGGCGCTTGGAATTAACGCCATAAAAACGCCTTGGGTCCACAATAACCGCATCGAAACCATTCAATGGACACCACATGGCGTCTGTAACTACACTTTTCCTGAGAATCACGTGGCAGTTGCCGGAGGCGCTGGTGCTTTCAAGCCTAATCGTAGTTGGCGTGGCGGGCATCCTGGCCGGAATTTTTCTGCGAGTGCCGGCGATATTGGCCGCTACGGCCGCGGCGGTCGTCTTCGCCGTGGTGACATCGATTTCCGGCCATTCGACTGTGGGAGAGGCGCTGGTCTCCGTGATGCTGCACGCCGGCGTCCTGCAGGCGGCCTATCTCGCGACGCTCCTTGCTGCTTCCCTGTGGGCGCGCGCGCGAACACGCGACCCATAGGCGTCAGGCCTCCCGCGGCCGGCGCATCAGCAGGTCTCGTCCGTTCTTAGGACGGCGAATATCGTCCGGAACAGAATGATGAAATCGAGAAATAGCGACCATTCGCGGACATACGTGCTGTCCAGGGCGACGCGTTCGTCATAGGTGAGACGGCTCCGGCCGCTGGTCTGCCAAAGCCCGGTCAGGCCCGGGCGAGTCTGCAGATAGAGCGGTGCTTCGGCGCCGTAGCGCGCCAGTTCGTCCGGTGTGACCGGCCGCGGACCGACGCAGCTCATGTCGCCGCGTATGATGTTGAACAACTGCGGCAACTCGTCGATGCTCGATCGGCGCAGCATGTGACCGAAATTCGTTATCCTCGGATCCTTCTTCAGCTTCTGCGTCTGTTCCCATTCGGCCATCGCTTCGGGATCGGCCGAGAGAAAGTCCCGCAGGGCCTTGTCCGGATCCTGAACCATGGAGCGAAATTTCAGGCAGCCGAATGTCTTTCCCTTGAAGCCGACCCTGTCGTGAACGAAGAAAACCGGTCCGCCCGAGAGCTTGAGAATAATCCCGACGGTGAGCATCAACGGCAGCGCCAGCAGCAGCGCCGAAGCGGCAATCAGGATATCCAGCGCTCGTTTCAATCTGCCGCCGAGCGGCGTGGACGGCGATGGACGGGTTCCGGCAAGCTCCGCTGCCGGGGTGCTGTAGACGGTGTAGCCAGGCGC
>JBAQHA010000400.1:0-9219 GCA_049288075.1 Oricola sp. | reverse complement strand
GTGACGGCCTGTTCTGCGCGCGCATCTTCGGTCCGATCAAGGACTACGAGTGCCTGTGCGGCAAGTACAAGCGCATGAAGTACAAGGGCATCATCTGCGAGAAGTGCGGTGTCGAAGTCACGCTGAGCCGCGTGCGCCGCGAGCGCATGGGCCATATCGAGCTTGCTGCCCCGGTCGCCCACATCTGGTTCCTGAAGTCGCTTCCGTCGCGCATCGGCACGCTGCTCGACATGACGCTGAAGGATATCGAGCGCGTCCTGTATTTCGAGAACTACATCGTCACCGAACCGGGCCTGACCTCGCTGAAGGAGTACCAGCTCCTGTCCGAGGAAGAGTACATGATCGCCGTCGACGAGTTCGGCGAGGACCAGTTCACCGCGATGATCGGCGCCGAGGCGATCCAGGAAATCCTGGCGTCGATGGATCTGCCGAAGATCGCGATCGAACTGCGCGGCGAACTTGAGACGACCACGTCGGACCTCAAGCAGAAGAAGCTGATGAAGCGTCTGAAGGTCGTCGAGAACTTCATAGATTCCGGCAACCGTCCGGAATGGATGATCATGAAGGTCATCCCGGTGATCCCGCCGGACCTGCGCCCGCTGGTTCCGCTGGACGGCGGCCGCTTCGCGACGTCCGACCTGAACGACCTCTACCGTCGCGTCATCAACCGTAACAACCGCCTGAAGCGGCTTATGGAACTGCGCGCGCCCGGCATCATAATCCGCAACGAAAAGCGCATGCTTCAGGAAGCCGTCGACGCATTGTTCGACAACGGCCGCCGCGGCCGCGTCATCACCGGCGCCAACAAGCGCCCGCTGAAGTCGCTGTCCGTCATGCTGAAGGGCAAGCAGGGCCGCTTCCGCCAGAACCTGCTCGGCAAGCGCGTCGACTATTCCGGTCGTTCGGTCATTGTGACCGGCCCGGAACTGAAGCTGCACCAGTGCGGCCTGCCGAAGAAGATGGCGCTCGAACTGTTCAAGCCGTTCATTTACGCGCGGCTGGACGCGAAGGGCTATTCGTCCACCGTCAAGCAGGCGAAGAAGCTGGTCGAAAAGGAAAAGCCGGAAGTCTGGGATATCCTCGACGAGGTCATCCGCGAGCATCCGGTGCTGCTCAACCGCGCCCCGACGCTTCACCGCCTTGGCATCCAGGCATTTGAGCCCGTGTTGATCGAAGGCAAGGCGATCCAGCTGCATCCGCTCGTCTGCACGGCGTTCAACGCCGACTTCGACGGTGACCAGATGGCCGTTCACGTGCCGCTGTCGCTCGAGGCTCAGCTCGAAGCCCGCGTCCTGATGATGTCGACCAACAACATCCTGCACCCCGCGAACGGTCAGCCGATCATCGTGCCGTCGCAGGACATGGTTCTCGGTCTTTATTATCTCTCGATCGTCGCCGAAGGCGAGCCGGGGCAGGGAATGGCTTTCTCGGACATGGGCGAATTGCACCATGCGCTGGAAACGAAGGTCGTTACGCTGCACACCAAGATTAAGGGTCGCTACAAGTCCGTCGACGAAGAGGGCAAGGCGTATTCGAAGATCTACGAAACGACCCCCGGCCGGATGATCATCGGCGAATTGTTGCCGCGCAACGGCAAGGTCCTGTTCGATATCTGCAACACCGAAATGACGAAGAAGAACATCTCCAAGATGCTCGATGTGGTTTACCGCCACTGCGGCCAGAAGGAGACCGTCATCTTCGCCGACCGCATCATGGCGCTCGGCTTCGGTCATGCCTGCCGCGCCGGCATTTCGTTCGGCAAGGACGACATGGTGATCCCGGATACCAAGCCGGGGATCATCGAGGAAACCGACAAGATCGCCAAGGAATACGAGCAGCAGTACAATGACGGCCTGATCACCTTCGGCGAGAAATACAACAAGGTGGTCGACGCTTGGGCGCGTTGCGACGACAAGCTGACCGAAGAAATGATGGCCGGCATCCAGGCGGTCCAGTTCGAGGAAAACGGTCGTCAGAAGCAGATGAACTCCATCTACATGATGGCGCGATCCGGTGCTCGTGGCTCCACCCGTCAGATGAAGCAGCTTGCCGGCATGCGCGGCCTCATGGCCAAGCCGGACGGTTCGATCATCGAAACGCCGATCATCTCGAACTTCAAGGAAGGCCTCACGGTGAACGAGTACTTCAACTCCACCCACGGCGCCCGCAAGGGCCTCGCGGACACGGCGTTGAAGACCGCGAACTCCGGTTACCTGACCCGCCGTCTCGTCGACGTGGCGCAGGACTGCATCATCACGCAGGTCGATTGCGGCACCGACAAGGGCCTCACCATGTCGCCGATCGTCGACTCCGGCCAGATCGTCGCTTCGATCGGTCAGCGCGTTCTCGGTCGCACGGCGCTGGAGGACATCGTCCAGCCGGCGACCGGCGAGGTCATCGTGCCTGCTGGTCGGATGATCGAGGAGAAGGACGTCGATGTCATCGAGGAAGCCGGCATCCAGACCGTGAAGATCCGTTCGGCGCTCACCTGCGAATTGCAGACCGGCGTCTGCGGCGTCTGCTACGGCCGCGATCTGGCGCGCGGCACGCCGGTCAACATGGGCGAGGCCGTCGGCGTCATCGCGGCGCAGTCGATCGGCGAGCCGGGTACCCAGCTCACCATGCGTACCTTCCACATGGGCGGTACCGCGCAGGTCGTCGACCAGTCCTTCCTGGAAGCGTCATACGAGGGCACGATCGAGGTTCGCAATCGCAACGTGGTGCGCAACTCGGACGGCAACCTCATCGCCATGGGCCGCAACATGGCCATCGTCATTCGCGACGAGAAGGGCGAGGAGCGCGGCACCCAGCGCGTCACCTACGGTGCGAAAATCATGGTGGACGACGGCGACAAGGTGAAGCGCGGACAGCGTCTCGCCGAGTGGGATCCCTACACCCGTCCGATCATGACGGAAGTTGAAGGCACTGCCTTGTTCGAGGATCTGGTCGACGGCCTGTCGGTCCAGGAATCGGCCGACGAGTCGACGGGCATCACCAAGCGCATGGTCATCGACTGGCGTGCGACGCCGCGCGGTTCCGACCTCAAGCCGGCGATCGCGGTGCTCGACAAGAGCGGCAAGGTGGCGAAGCTTTCCAGGGGTGGCGATGCGCGCTTCCAGCTGTCGGTCGACGCCATCCTTTCGGTGGAGCCGGGGGCGCATGTGAAGCCTGGCGACGTGATCGCGCGTATCCCGATGGAAAGCGCCAAGACGAAGGACATCACCGGCGGTCTGCCGCGTGTGGCCGAGCTCTTCGAAGCGCGCCGTCCCAAGGACCACGCCATCATCGCCGAGGTCGACGGAACGGTTCGCTACGGTCGCGACTACAAGAACAAGCGCCGTATCATCATCGAGCCGCATGACGAGACGATGGAACCGGTCGAATACCTGATCCCGAAGGGCCGCCCGTTCCATCTGCAGGACGGCGACACCATCGAGAAGGGCGACTACGTGCTCGACGGCAATCCGGCGCCGCACGACATCCTGGCGGTCAGGGGCGTGGAGGCGCTTGCCTCCTACCTCGTCAACGAGATCCAGGAAGTCTACCGGTTGCAAGGCGTGGTGATCAACGACAAGCATATCGAGGTGATCGTTCGCCAGATGCTGCAGAAGATCGAGATCACCGATGCGGGTGACTCCCAGTATATCGCCGGCGACAATGTCGACCGGATCGAGCTGGAAGAAGTCAACGAGCGTCTGGTCGAGGAAGGCAAGAAGCCGGCATTCGGCGATCCTGTCCTGCTCGGTATCACCAAGGCTTCGTTGCAGACTCCGTCCTTCATCTCGGCCGCCTCCTTCCAGGAGACCACCAAGGTGCTGACCGAGGCAGCCGTTGCCGGTAAGATCGATACGCTGCAGGGGCTGAAGGAGAACGTCATCGTCGGCCGTCTGATCCCGGCGGGCACCGGCGGAACGATGAACCAGATCCGCCGCATCGCGACGTCACGCGACGAACTCATCCTCGAGGAGCGCCGCAAGACGTCCAACGTCGGTGGCGCGGATGCGATGCTGATCGACATGTCGCAGTCCGAAGAAGCCGCCGAATAGGACTTTCGACACCATTAGAATATGAAACGCCGGGCCTCGCGCCCGGCGTTTTGATTTCAGGAGTAGCGCATCAGTAGATGCCAATGCCAAGCGACCAGCAGGCCATCATGAATCCGTTGGCGGCGGCAAGCAGACCGACAATGACGGTCCATGCGCGCGGCCGGGGCGCGAAGAACGCGCCCGCAACCATGATCCCCGGCGCCATGGTTAGGAAAAGCCGGAAATAGGAAAGGATGCCGCTCGCCAGCGTGATCGTTACGACGGCGGCCATGAACCACGCATGCGCCCAGTTGCGCCGCATGAACAGGAGGACCGTCAGCCAGACGCTCACCCAGGACATGAATATGCTGGGCACGATTTCGGCCTGGACCCGGCCGCCGATCAGAAACGGCCCGATGAGAGTGACGATCGGATTCTGCAACTCGCGCTTCCAGGCGCTTTGCACCGTCATGAAGGCGAGCGGGTCGCCGGTATGTCGCCAGAGAAAGGCCATGTAGCCCGCAAGGGCAACAGCGGGGAGGGCCATTGCAACCAGTATCCGGAAACGTCGCACCGAAAGGACGTGTCGGTCGCGCCATCCGCCGAGCGACTGCCAGGCATAGACAGCGATCGGGATCGCCAGCAGCACGCCGACATTGCGGGTCAGCGTGGCGAGGGCCGCCATCAGCCCGGCCCAAAGCCAGTATTCGCGCCTTGCCAGCGCGAGTGTCACCACCACCAGCACAAGAAACTGCGACTCGCTGTAGGCCGACGAGAACACATAGCTGCCGGGCACGAATGCGAACGCGGCGACGGCGATATCCGCCGCCCTTGCTCCGTAGTGGTGGCGCACCTCGTGCCAGATCAGCGGCAGCGCCGCCGCAAAGGCGATATTCGCGACCAGGACCATCGCCTGGAAGGGGTCGAGACCGGTCGCCAGGCCGAGATATTTCGACAGCAGTGGGTAGAGCGGATAGAAAGGCCAGTTCGCCTGGCCGGCGGTGAGCGGAGCGGTGCTTGCCGCGGCATCGTATCCGCGCTCGATGACCGAGAGGAACCATCCCGTGTCCCAGGCGCCCCAGATATCGAGCCAGTTGTTCGGTGAATACCGGCCGGGCCCGGAGCCGGGAGCCGTCGCCTGACGGATGAATACCCGCGAACCGACGCCGATCAATTCAAGAACCGCGCGGCTGCCCGCGAAGATCGCGAGGCAATAGACAATGGCGCGAATCGAACTGCGGTCTCCCTCGGCGGGCTCCTCGTATGCCATCTGCGGGTCCTTACTGGTCCGGCTTCCAGTCCTTCAGGACGGCGAAGGGGTCGTATTCTTCCTCTTCCCCTTCCTCCGAATCGAATTCGCTGTCGCCGTTTCCGGTCAATCCCTCGGCAAAGGGGATGATGGCGACTTCGCCTTCGAGCGCCCCCTGATAGGCGGACGCATGCGGCTCTTCGTCGGGCGCGTCGACCAAGGTGCCGATCTGGTCGAATTCGGCCTCCTCGTAGCCTCGTTCGGCGAGCGCATTGAGCGCGGTGCGGATGGCGCTGTCGTCGTCTGGAGCAGTCAGGAGGATATGAACGGCGACTTCCGGTCCATCCTTGGCCGGCCATACGCGGCCGATGATGATGAATACGCCGGTTCCGGCGTCCGATTCGCTGTCCTGCATCGATCTCGTGTCCAGTTTGTTGGTTCTGTTGGCGCGCAATTGACCATGATTCCGTTTGCCAGGCGATACGCGATGGGCCGTGAAGTTCGCAACCGCAGGAATATTTCGCCTCGGGGGCGGATTGCGTAAGAAGATGTCGTGCAAAGCTCCTCGCGGCAGTGTATTCCCCGCCAGCGCAAAAAGTCGCCGGTTTCTCTTGACGGGACAGGGGCTTGCGTATAGAAGCCGGCCATCAAGCCCATGTGAGATCGAATTTTCGGTGGCGCCACGCCCCGAAGCTTGTCTCAAACAAGGCTGACCAGCGAAGCTGATACATTGCAATTTTCATGAAGCGGCCTGCCGCTTCCTCTGATTTTTGGGGCAGGGCCTGCAGGGGCCGCGTGCCCCGCTGTTGCATGTTGATGCGAACAGTTTTTTGCGCATGTGCGCCCGAATGAACGAAGGATGGCTTGATGCCTACAGTAAACCAGTTGGTCCGTAAGCCGCGTCAGGCTCCGGTCAAGCGCAACAAGGTGCCGGCCCTTCAGGCCAACCCGCAGAAGCGTGGCGTTTGCACCCGTGTTTACACGACGACCCCGAAGAAGCCGAACTCGGCTCTCCGCAAGGTTGCCAAGGTCCGCCTCACGAATGGTTTCGAGGTGATCGGCTACATTCCGGGTGAAGGTCACAACCTTCAGGAGCATTCCGTGGTGATGATCCGCGGCGGCCGCGTGAAGGACCTTCCCGGCGTGCGCTACCACATCCTGCGCGGCGTGCTTGACACCCAGGGCGTCAAGAACCGCAAGCAGCGCCGCTCGAAATACGGCGCGAAGCGTCCGAAGTAAGGGATTTGCGGTCGGGCCAAGCGCCACCGCCGAAAAGTGAGAAGCAGACATGTCGCGTCGCCACAAAGCAGAAAAACGTGAAATCAACCCGGATCCGAAGTTCGGGGACACCATTGTCACGAAATTCATGAACGCCATCATGCTTGACGGCAAGAAGTCGGTCGCCGAGCGAATCGTATATGGCGCATTCGACGTCATCGCCGACAAGACGAAGCAGGAGCCGGTCGAGCTGTTCCATCAGGCGCTCGACAACGTCGCTCCGCACGTCGAAGTGCGCTCGCGCCGCGTTGGCGGTGCGACCTACCAGGTTCCGGTCGATGTTCGTCCCGAGCGCCGTCAGGCGCTGGCGATCCGCTGGATGATCGCCGCAGCCCGCAAGCGCAACGAGACGACGATGGTCGATCGCCTGTCGGGCGAATTGATGGATGCCGCGAACAATCGCGGTTCCGCCGTCAAGAAGCGCGAAGACACCCACAAGATGGCGGACGCCAACCGCGCGTTCTCGCATTACCGCTGGTAACCCAGAAAACCGATCGAAAGAGGCCTCCTCCCATGGCTCGCGAATATCCGCTGGAAGACTATCGCAACTTCGGCATCATGGCTCACATCGATGCCGGCAAGACGACGACGACCGAGCGCGTCCTTTTCTATACCGGCAAGAGCCACAAGATCGGCGAAGTGCATGACGGCGCTGCGACGATGGATTGGATGGAGCAGGAGCAGGAGCGCGGCATCACGATCACGTCTGCCGCGACGACCACCTTCTGGCCGGGCCGCGACGGCAAGCGCAAGCGCTTCAACATCATCGACACCCCCGGCCACGTCGACTTCACCATCGAGGTGGAGCGTTCGCTGCGCGTGCTCGACGGCGCCGTTGCCCTTCTGGACGCCAATGCCGGCGTGGAGCCGCAGACCGAGACCGTCTGGCGCCAGGCCAACAAATACAAAGTCCCGCGGATGATCTTCGTCAACAAGATGGACAAGATCGGCGCGGACTTCTTCCGCTGCGTTTCGATGATCGAGTCCCGCCTTGGCGCGAAGCCGGTCGTCATGCAGCTTCCGCTGGGCGCCGAAAACGACTTCGCCGGCGTGATCGACCTGGTCGAGATGAAGGCGCTGGTGTGGAAGTCGGAAAACCTCGGCGCCGAATGGGATGTCGTCGAGATCCCGGCCGATCTTCAGGCGCAGGCCGAAGAGTGGCGCGAAAAGCTGATCGAAGCCGCCGTTGAGTTCGACGAAGCGGCGATGGAAGCCTATCTCGAAGGCCAGATGCCCGACAACGCGTCGCTGCGTGCAATGATCCGCAAGGGCACCTGCGACGTTCAGATCTTCCCGGTGTTCTGCGGTTCCGCCTTCAAGAACAAGGGCGTGCAGCCGCTTCTCGACGCTGTCGTCGACTACCTGCCGTCTCCCGTCGACGTTCCGGCCATCAAGGGCATCGACCCCAAGACCGAAGCCGAGCTCAACCGCAAGTCGTCCGACGACGAGCCGCTGTCGATGCTGGCCTTCAAGATCATGAACGACCCGTTCGTCGGCTCGCTGACTTTCTGCCGCATCTATTCCGGCAAGATCGAGACCGGCGTCACGCTGATGAACACGGTCAAGGAAAAGCGCGAGCGCATCGGCCGCATGCTGCAGATGCACTCCAACAGCCGCGAAGACATCAAGGAAGCCTTTGCAGGCGATATCGTTGCCATCGCCGGCCTGAAGGAAACGACCACGGGCGATACGCTCTGCGATCCGCTGAAGCCGGTCATCCTCGAGCGCATGGAATTCCCGGAGCCGGTGATTTCGATCGCCGTCGAGCCGAAGTCCAAGGCCGACCAGGAAAAGATGGGCCTGGCGCTCAATCGCCTCGCAGCCGAAGACCCGTCCTTCCGCGTGCGTTCCGACGAGGAATCGGGCCAGACCATCATTTCCGGCATGGGTGAACTTCACCTCGACATTCTCGTCGATCGCATGAAGCGCGAGTTCAAGGTGGAAGCCAATGTCGGCGCGCCGCAGGTTGCGTATCGCGAGACGATCACCCGCGAAGCCGAGATCGACTACACCCACAAGAAGCAGTCGGGCGGTTCGGGCCAGTTCGCCCGCGTCAAGATCCGCTTCGAGCCGAACCCGGAAGGCGAGGACTTCAAGTTCGAAAGCACCGTGGTCGGCGGCAACGTTCCGAAGGAATACATCCCGGGCGTCGAAAAGGGCATCAAGTCGGTCATGGACTCCGGTCCGCTCGCCGGCTTCCCGATGCTCGGCGTCAAGGCGACGCTGCTCGATGGCGCCTACCATGATGTCGACTCCTCCGTCTTGGCCTTCGAAATCGCGTCGCGTGCAGCGTTCCGCGAAGGGGCGCAGAAGGCCGGCGCGCAGCTTCTCGAGCCGATCATGAAGGTCGAGGTCGTGACGCCGGAGGACTATATGGGCGACATTATCGGCGACCTGAACTCCCGTCGCGGCCAGATTTCCGGTACCGAGAGCCGTCACATCGACCAGATCATCACCGCAATGGTGCCGCTGGCCAACATGTTCGGCTACGTGAACACGCTGCGCTCGATGAGCCAGGGTCGCGCCCAGTACACGATGACCTTCGACCACTACGAGGCGGTTCCTCAGGCTGTGGCCCAAGAAATCCAGAAGAAATACGCGTAGCGCTCGGCTGCCGCGATACGAAACGCTGCGAGTAGCAGCTCGAAACTGAAGTCTGCCCCGACA
>JBAQHA010000399.1:0-3946 GCA_049288075.1 Oricola sp. | reverse complement strand
GCCCATTTCGCGCCCATGCCGATATGGCGTTCGGCCAGTTTCCTGTCGACATCGCAGACGGTTACGTCGAATCCCTCACGTAACAGGCTCGCCGAGAGATGTCCGCCGAGATTGCCAAGTCCGATATAGCCGTAACGCATCGCCGCCTCACACGTGGATCCTGAACGCCTTTCGGATCGCCGCGTCCACGGCCGGGTCGATCAGCGGCGCCGCCGAACGCGCGAGGATCTCGTTCTTGCGCTCGATCGCCTTTTTGATCAGGTCCGGCCGGCCGATCTCGTTCCACTCCTTCGGGCTCGTCCGGTCGGCGACGGCGGGATAGATATACTCGGTCTGCATCAGGCCGAGCGTCTGCGAATGGCCGAGATAGTGGCCCGGTCCGGTGAGGCAGACCTCCCTCATCGCGTCGAGGCTGACATTGTCCTCGGTGACATCGATCCCGCGCACGCAGCGCAGCACCTGCCCCAGCATGTCGTCGCCGAGCACCAGTGATTCCATGCAGAAGCCGAGCAGCGAGGCATGCATCCCGACCGCCTCGTAGACCATGTTGAGCCCGGACAGCCCGGCCATGACGTTGGATATACCCTGTTCCCAGCCCGCCTGCATGTCCGGCAACTTCGCGTCGGCGATCCCCGCCGCCGCTCCGCCCGGCAAGCCGTAGAAACGGTGCATCTGAGCGCAGCCGGCGGTCAGCAGCGCCTGCTCGCCCGAGCCGCCGGACATCGCCCCGGTGCGCAGATCCGACACGAAGGGCCAGGTGCCGAAAATTGCCGGATGGCCCGGAACCATCGCGTTGACATAGACGACGCCCGCCAGACATTCCGCGACCGCCTGAACGATCGCGGTGGCGAGCGGCGCCGGCGCGGTCGCGCCCGCTTGGCCCGCCGACAGGAGCAGGATCGGCATGCCGCGGCGGATGCAATCCTCCATCGTCCGGCAGCTTTCCTCGGCGAATTTCATCGGCGGCACGACGAAACAGTTGGAATTGGAGACGAAGGGTCGCTCCCGCCACTTGTCCTCGCCGCCGGCGATCATGTGCAACAGGTCGAAACAGCCTTCGACATGCGCAGGCTCTGAAAAGCTGGTGCCGACATGCTTGGTCGTACCCGCACAGCAGGCATAGAGCGTGTTCACGTCCATCTCGTAATTGTCGAGGATGTCGCGGCACACCATCGCCCGCTGGAAGAAGTGGACATTGTCGAGCGCGTGAGTGATGCGCGCGGCATCATAGAGGTCCTGTGCGGTGGAATCGCGATACTCGCGTTTCTCCACGTCGACGATATGCACCGCCGCGCCTGCCGTGCCGAAATGCACCCGCGTGCCGGAAAGAAGCATGTCATGTTTCGGATCGCGACCGAACAAGGTGATGTCGCGCGCCGCGACCGCCAGCATGTCCTCGACCAGTGCGCGCGAAAAGCGAAGACGGCCGTCATCGCCAAGGATCGCACCTGCCCCGGTCATAATCTCGATACCCGACTGCGGCGCGTTGGCGAGGCCGATCTCCTCCAGCGCGTCCAGCGCCGCTTCATGAATGCACCTCACCGACGCGTCGGACAGCGGATTGTATTGCCCGCCTGCAAGGCCGGGTCGTACCGGGCGCAAATCGTCGGCAAGCGGCGCCGTGCGCACGGCAATCCGGCCTGCCCGACCGCCGCTGCGGCGCGCCTTTGCCGGCGCGCATTCGTCCAAACCAACATCGCTCATTCCCGCCTCCACCGCGCCTTCTGGCGCAAATTCTATGTACGTGTTCGCTCCGCCGCCGGATCGTAAAGCGGTTCCAGAGACGCTTCCGCCGCGACACGGCGGCCGGCGATTTCGATCTCGTAAGTCGACGCCAACACCTCTTCCGCGCCTTCACCCTCGCACGGCACGTAACCGAGCCCGATCGCCCCGCCGAGGTGATGGCCGTAATTGCCCGAGGTCACGATCGAGACGATTTTCCCGTCGCGTACGACCGCCTCGTTGTGGAACAGCAGCGGCTCCGGGTCCTTCAGCCGGAACTGCAGCAGACGCCGTTTCAGGCCATCTTCCCGTTTACGCAGCACCGCCTCGCGGCCGATGAAATCGCCCTTGCCCGTCTTCACCGCGAAGCCGAGACCTGCTTCAAGTACGTGGTCCTCATCGGTGATGTCGTGGCCGAAATGGCGATAGGCCTTTTCGATGCGACAGGAATCGAGCGCATGGATTCCGCAGAGCTTCAGATCGTGATCTTCGCCCGCCTCGGCCAGCACCTCGAACATATGCGCCGCCTGGTCCGATGAGACGTAGAGCTCCCAGCCGAGTTCGCCGACATAGGTGACGCGGTGCGCCCGCGCGAGGCCCATCCCGATTTCGATTTCGCGCATGGTGCCGAACGGATGGCCACCGTTGGAGAAGTCGTTCGGGCTGACCGCCCGCATCAGGTCGCGCGATTTCGGTCCCATGACGCAAAGCACCGCCTCCGCGGCCGTCATGTCGGTGACGGTAACGAATTCAGCCGAATCAAGATGCTTTCTCAGCCAGGCGAGATCGCGCTGCAGGGTAGCGCCCGGTACGACGAGCAGGAATGCCGTCTCCGACAGTCGCGTCACCGTCAGGTCGCATTCGATGCCGCCGCGCGCATTGAGCATCTGCGTGTAGACGATCCGACCGGGCTCGACGTCGACGTCGTTGCCGCACATCCGCTGCAGGAGGGCGCTGGCGTCGCGCCCCTCGACGCGGATCTTGCCGAAGGACGACATGTCGAACAATCCGACAGCGTTTCGCACCGCCAAGTGCTCTGCGCGCTGGTTGCCGAACCAGTTCTGCCGCCCCCAGGAATAGCGGTATTCGCGTTCCTGATCCTCGTTTGCGAACCAGTTGGCGCGCTCCCACCCGGCGACCTCTCCGAACACCGCCCCGCGTGCCTTCAGGTGCTCGTGCAACGGGGTGCGCCGCACGCCGCGTGCCGTCTCCACCTGCCGGTAAGGGAAATGGTCGGCATAGAGCAGGCCGAGCGTTTCCGAGACACGCTCCTTGAGGTACCGCCGGTTCCTCTGGAACGGCTGCGCCCGCCGGATATCGACTTCCCAGAGATCGAAGGGCGGCTCGCCGTCATTGATCCATTGCGCCAGCGCGAATCCCGCTCCGCCCGACGAGACGATACCGATCGAGTTGTAGCCCGCCGCGATCCAGTAGCCCTTCAACTCCGGCGCTTCGCCGAGATAGTAGCGGTCATCGGGCGTGAAACTTTCCGGCCCGTTGAAGAAGGTATGGATGCCCGCCGTCGCCAGCATCGGCATGCGGTTTACCGCCTGCTCGAGGATCGGCTCGAAATGGTCGAAATCCTCCGGAAGCTGGTCGAAGCAGAATTCCTCCGGAATGCCGTCCATGCCCCAGGGCTTTGCCTTCGGCTCGAAGGCGCCGAGCATCATCTTGCCGGCGTCTTCCTTGTAATATGCGCACTCGTCGGGCACGCGCAGCACCGGCAACCGCGTCAGCCCTTCGATCGGCTCGGTGACGATGTAGAAATGCTCGCAGGCATGCAGCGGCAGCGTCACGCCGCTCGACGCTGCCAGATCGCGCCCCCACATGCCGCCGCAATTGACGACGATGTCGGCGGCAATCGTGCCTGTCTCGCCGGCGCGTTCCCATTCGACGCCGGTCACTTTGCCGTTGGCCCGGGCTACCGTGGTGACCTTCACGCCCTCGATGATCGTCGCGCCGTTCTGCCGCGCGCCCTTCGCCAGCGCCATGGCGATATTGGACGGGTCGCACTGGCCGTCGAGCGGCAGGTGCACGGCTGCGACCACGTCGTCGACGTTCAGATGCGGATAGAGCGCCTTGACCTCCGATGGGCTGATCTCGCTGACGTCCACGTCAAAGGCGCGCGCCAGCGAGGCCTGCCGGTAGATTTCCTGCTTGCGCTGTTCGGTCAGCGCGACGGTGATCGAACCGTTCTGCCGCATGCCGGTGGCAATCCCGGTCT
>JBAQHA010000398.1:0-7261 GCA_049288075.1 Oricola sp. | reverse complement strand
GAGGACGACGGCCACGGCGTCGACGGGGAAAAGCTCGCCGAGATCACCCGGCGCGGCCGCCGACTCGACGTGAGCGGCGGCAACGGCGCCGGGCTGGGCCTTGCCATCGTGAGCGACATCCTCGCCGAGATCGGCGGCGGGATGGAACTCGGAACGTCGCAACTCGGCGGCTTCTCGGCGACCGTGGTGCTGCCGGGCTAGAAACTGCCGCCGATGCCGGCGCTGAACGTGTGCGCGTTGCCGGTCGCGCCGATCTCGCCGTCGTAACCGAGATTGGCGGTGAGCCCGTGGCGGATGTCGAAGCTCACGTCCGCCGCCAGCGTCACCGTGTTGCGCCCGACCGGCGTGCCGAGAACCGTGAAGGCGTCGCCGCCGGCGAAGCTGTTGACCGCCCGGGGCTCGCCGCCGAAGGCATGCCGCCAGCCGATCGAGCCGTTTGCCGTCGCGTGCTTGCCGTCGCCCATCGCAATGTCCCGCGTGCCGCCGATTCCGAGCGTCGTGAAGGTCGCGTGTAGCGTGTCGGCGGTGCTGGTCAGCGATGCCGCCCCGCCTGTTTCCGTGAAGCCCGCCGTCCGGTGGACGACATGGGCGATGTCGGCGAAGGGGACGAACTCGGCGCCGCGCAGTTCCACGGGACGCGCGACGCGCAGGAACGCTTGGCCCGTCGTCGAACCGTAATCCGCCTTTAGCGTGTCGGTAAAACCGCCGAAATCGACATTGCGCGTGCTGGAGACCGAATGCCCGGCGACGTCGGCGCCGAACGAGATCCTCAATCCCCCGGCCGTGCCGCCGCCATAGATGCCGGCGCCGTAATCGGCGCTGTCCGCCTCGCTGCCGCGGTCCGGCGAGGACAAGCGGGAAAGCCCGGCATGCGCCATCGCGCCGACCCGCCAGCCATTCAGGTCGCCGTCGATGCCGGCGATGAACCCGCCATTGCCGCGGTCGAGCGCCGCGGCGTTGCCGTCGCCGTTCGCATGCGCGATGCCGCCATGGAGATGGCCCCAGGCGCCGCGCCCCGCCGCGATGTCGCCGATATGGGCCGCGGGCTCGGCATAGGCGTTCGGCTGGACCGCAGGCGGTGTCGCGAAGGCCCGTTCCAGCCGTCCGAAGGCGGCGGCGCGCGGATAGAGACTGTCCCTGACGAAGCCGCCCTTCACGGAAGCGTGGATCTCGCCCGAAAGCTGGTCGAAGGCGTCGCGCGCGCTGTCGGCGTCGAGGCCGAGGATCGTGTCGAAGACGACGTTGCCCGCGCCGAGCGCGTTCGCGCCGCCGGCCGCCGCCTTCTGGTTCGGCGTCAGCGCCACGCTGTCGAAGGTGGCGTTCTGCGTCAGCATCAGCAGCACGTCGTTGCCGACATAGTCGAGATCGGCGCCGATGAAGGCCGAATTGCCGAAGGTCGCGCCGTCGAACATGCCGGTCACGCCGCCCGCCGCCGACAGGATGGTGTAGTTCACCCCGGTGGCGTAGTCGGGATAGGCCACGACATCGACGATGCCGCCATTGATGGTCGCCGTGCCGGAGGCGTCGATCAGATCGGAATTTCCGAGCGAATCCACCTCCACCTCGTAGACCGAACCGGCGTCGAAGCTCACATCCGCGGTGTGCATCGTGCCGATGGAGTTGCCCGGAGCGACCGTGCCGCCGGATTCCGCGTTGATCGTCTCGAATGTGCCGACGCCGCCGAGGGTGCCGCCATAGACGGTCGTCGTGCCGTAGAGCGAATTCGCGACGTTGAACCGTCCGCCGTAGATACCCGTTACGCCGGTGAAGCCGGAACCGTTGCCGTTGTAGTCCGTCGCGCCGGTGCCGGTGGTGTACTGGACGATCTGGCCGTTGCCGGCGATGTCGGGATCGAGCTGGAAATCGCCCGTGTGGTCGAGGATCAGGGCGCCGTTGCCATCGCCGAAAACGATACTGCCGGCCTGCAGGCTGCCCGGCGCCGTGGCGGTCGCCGCGCCGATAGAGAGATAACCGTTCGACCCGGTCTGCGCCGCGATGGTCATGGCGCCGGCTATGGTGGCGGAGGCGCCGTCGGTCAGATAGAGGGCGCCCTGGCCGAAGTCGCCGATGATGAGGTTGTCGGCACTGAGGCTCGTTCCGCTGCCGGAAGCGTAGATTTCTCCGATGCCACCGGACTGCGATCCGATCGTGAGGTCGCCATGGACCGTGAAGGCGCCGCCCTCCGCGGCAGCCAGGAATCCGATGCCGTGATCGCCGATGATCGCGCTGCTGCTGGCGTCGATCGCCGAGGACGCGCCGGAAAGGCCGACCAGGCCTTGTGCGTTGGCGGTCGCACCCGCGACAAAGACGTCGCTGGTCACGAAACCGTGGTCGGTGACGATGAGGGTACCTTCGCCGCCATTGCCGACGAGCAGGTTCCCGCTGTTGTTCCACTGCGAGCCGGCTCCGGTCACCGCCGCCAGCCCGTTTCCGGTAGTCGCGTAGCCGAGAGAGCCGTCCACGTTGGTCACGACCGCGCCGTCCGAGACGACCATCGCGCCGTCGCTGGCCACGCCGACGCTCAGATAGTCGGTTGACGTCAGTTTGGAGCCGGCGCCGGTGACCGTCACCTCGCCGCTGCCCTCGGTGGTGTCGGTGACATTGATATTCGTTGCTGTCACTTCGCCGCCATCCTCGATCGTCAGGTGGCCTTCACCGGCGAGGCCGATGTAGAGACCGCCATTCGCCCAGAGCGATCCCGCGCCGCTGACGAGAACCTCGCCGGTCGATCCGAACAGGTCGCCTACAATGGATGAAGTCGTGCCGGCCACGCTGCCGCCATTGGTGATGTTGAGCATTCCGTGAGAGCCGTAGCCGACCGAGAGATCGCCGGTGAGGACCCATGAGGCGTTGTCGACATTGACGGTGCCCGTTCCGGTCTGGATGCCGAGATAGGCGATGTTGGACAGAAGCTGGCCGCCATTTGTCAGGTTGATCGTGCCGTTGCCGTCCACCCCGACGTCGAGCTGTCCCGTGTCCGTCCAGATCGAGCCGGCCCCCTCGACATTGACCGTTCCCGTCCCCGAAGCGTCATATCCGAGCGATGTCCCGGCGCTCGAGAACGCGCCGCCGTTCTCGATGGTGACGATGCCCGTCCCACCCGATCCGATCGAGACAGGGCCGGCCGCGATGTTCCAGGCCGATCCGGCGCCTGTTACGGTCACGGCGCCGTATGTCAGGAAACCGTATCCCACATTGCCAAAGCCGGAATTGGTCAGTGTTCCGCCATTTCCGATCAGCAGATTGCCATCGTAGAACAGGCCCACATACATGTTGTACGCGGTCGCGGCCGCCCCGTCGATCGCGACATCGGCGGCAAGGCCGCTTCCCAGGACTGCGGAGTGAGTGTTGTCCGGAACGCCGCTGTTCCAATTGCTGGCGGTGAACCAGTCGTTATTGGTCCCCCCTGTCCAGTCGGAGCCGTGCGCCGGGTCGGTCATGCCGGCGAGCGCGGTCGCTCCCAGCAATGCCGCCATCGAATTGCGGAGTGCGCGCGGCGATGCGAGCCCCGGTCTGGACCTGGCATGGCGGGATTGCGGGTGCGTCACGTTTCGGCTCCGTGGTCATGACAGATCGAACCGAACCGGCGGATTCGCCGGCCGGCGGTCATTCCTTTTCCCTTCACAAGCCCGGAGCGGCCAGCAAAAGCAGATGTGAGAAACCGCAAATACATGCGCCAAAACACCGAAGGCGCACCCGCCCGGCTTTCCGATGCGCGAAACAGCGGATCGATGTGATCCCGTGACGGCGATTGCGGGTCCGCCGTCGGGCTGAATCCGTGAATTCCACGGGAATTTATTTATAAAACTGAAAAATTTCTGTATATTGGCCAGACAGGATGCTTTATGTGCGGAGTGATTGGGGCGTTTGCTGACCTGCGGGAAGGGAATCGGATTGCGCGAGGCCGCAACCCGACCCGGATGCGCATCGGGGGTTCGATGACAGACGACTGGCTCTCCGCGGAAACCGGAACCTTCAATTTCAACTTCGTATGGAACGAACCCGTCGCGCTGAAAATGCCGCACGTCGAGATCGAGGCGCGCCTCGACCGGTTCGCCAGAAGCGGCCTGTTATGGTTCGAGAGCCGGACCGTCAACACGGGCCCGGTGTCAATGATCCCGTCAGTGCCGACGGACGAGCCGCTCCTCTTCATGCAGGTCGTCTTCGAGGGCGGCGCCGGCATGACGCTGCCCGATATCGGCCGCCAGGAAATCACCGCCGACCATCCGATCATGCTGCGCCGGTCGCGCGAGGGCTACATCGTGCTCGACATGGAGAAGCCCCAATCGGCGCACACCTTCGGGGTGGACGCGACCCCGGAGACGCTCGCTGACTGGTTCGGCGGGCGTCTGCCGGAGGAGTTGCGCCCGCTCCTGTCCGACCGGATCGACCGGAGCATCGATCTGCCGGTGCGCGACGGCCACCTGATCAAGGCCATGGCCGCGCAACTGCACGACTATGACGAGCCGATGCGCACCATCGCCTCCGAGGCGCTGGCCATGCAGATGATGAGCATGTTCCTGCACGGGCTGTGCGGGAGGTCGCCGTCAGGTTCCTCCTTTTCGGCTCGCGAGGTCCGGGCGGCGAAGGATGCCCGCGAAAGGCTGCTTACCGATCTGCGTACACCGCCCTCGGTGAGCGAACTGGCGACACTCGCCGGTATGACCGAGCGCCGGCTCGACCAGGCATTCCGCGAACTGTTCGGCGACAGCATTTTCCGCACGCTCGCCAATGCGCGGCTGGATCATGCATATCGGGCGCTGATCAAGGGCGGCGTCTCGGTCAAGGAACTGGCGTTCCGCCTCGGCTACACCCACGCCTCGAGCTTCAGCCACGCCTTCCGCGCCCGCTTCGGGATCTATCCGACCCGGCTCGAAAAGTAGGAGAGGCATCGGCGCGGGTCGGGTGCAAACGTTTCCGGTTGCGAATCAAATAAGTGTATGCTTATCTGAAGGGCATGGAAAACGAGATCTTCCGCGCGCTCGCCGATCCGACGCGGCGCGCCATCTTCGAGAAACTCGCCGCCCGGTCGATGAACGC
Organism: Oricola sp.; assembly: GCA_049288075.1. GTDB lineage: Bacteria > Pseudomonadota > Alphaproteobacteria > Rhizobiales > Rhizobiaceae > Oricola. The sequence goes on along the minus strand of JBAQHA010000398.1, from coordinate 2,221 downwards.
GACCGACCTGCGCGACGGGCTGACGATCAGCCAGCCGGCGGTCTCGCAGCATCTCGCCGTCCTGCGCAATGCCGGACTGGTGCGCGAATCCCGTGCCGGCCGCTTTATCGACTATGCGGTCGATCCTCAGGGCATCGCCGCGCTCGGACGCTGGTTGTCGAAATACCGCGCCTTCTGGCCCGAGCGTATCGAGGATCTGCGCACACTCCTGGGAGAAATGGACCAATGACCCCGACGACGATCGATGCGGACAATGACGAGGCGCTGGAATTCGAGGCCGATTTCGACGCGGCGCCCGAGACGATGTGGCGCGCGGTGACCGCACCCGCCTATCGCGAGCGATGGCTGCCGGACAGGACCCTGGCCGATCCGCAGCCGGTCGTCGAAACGCCGGGCGTCAGCGTCTCTTACCGCATGCGCGACGACGAGCCGCCGCATTTCGAAAGCCTGGTGACATTCGAACTGCAGCCGAACGGTCGCGGCGGCACGCGGTTGGCGATCCGCCACCGCCTGATCGACGCCCGCGCGGCAAAGCGGCTCGCGCCTGCCAACGGCAACGACACGGTCATGATGCGCGCCGCCTGACGCGCGGAAACCCGAAAAACCGAACGAAACGGAGGTTGCCATGCGCGACACGATGCAGCTCGTCCCCATGGTGGTGGAACAGTCGAACCGCGGCGAACGCGCCTTCGACATCTATTCGCGCCTGCTGCGCGAGCGGATCATCTTCCTCAATGGCGAGGTCAATGACGCCATGTCCGCGCTGGTCTGCGCGCAATTGCTGTTTCTCGAGGCTGAAAGCCCGAAAAAGCCGATCCATCTCTATATCAACTCGCCGGGCGGCGTCGTGACCAGCGGGCTCGCCATGTATGACACCATGCAGTTCATCAAGGCGCCGGTGCATACGCTGTGCATGGGCACTGCGCGTTCGATGGGCTCGTTCCTCTTGATGGGCGGCGAGGCGGGCAAGCGCTTCGCGCTGCCCAATGCCAGCCTGCATGTCCACCAGCCGCTCGGCGGCTACCAGGGCCAGGCCTCGGACATCCTGATCCACGCCGAGGAGACGCGGCGGACGAAGGATCAGATCATCCGCCTCTATGCGCAGCATTGCGGCCGCACCTACGAGGAGGTCGAGAAGACGCTCGACCGCGACCGCTTCATGACGCCGGAGGAGGCGCGCGACTGGGGCCTGATCGACGAAATCCTGACCGCGCGCGATCTCGCCGCCTAGGTGCCGGCGATCACGTCGTCGATCGGACGGCGCAGCGAATACGGCATCGGCGGCGCATAGCCGAAGCGCACGATCAGGTCCGGCGAGACGCCGCCGCCGAGCCATTGCGCGAACTGCTCGCGCTTCGAGGCGACCTCGAGCGGCTGGTTGACGAAGGCGTGGCGGATGCCGAGCGCCGTCGCGGCAAGCGCGAAGCGCTGGTAGGCGCGCCCCGCCTCGACCCAGTGGGCGGGGTCGTTCGCATCGGTCGCGAAGATCGCGAGGCCCGAAGACGAGCGGATTTGCGCCGCGTAGCGGTCGTTCTCCGATTGTGCCGTGAAGACGAGGTCGAAGATCGAGCGGCCGAGCCAGTCCGGCACGGTGGGATTGCCCGAGCAGGCGCTGTAGAGCCCGTCGCGACGCGCGACGGCGACACGCGGCCCGAAGCGGATCCACTCCTTGAGTTCGGCGCGGAAGGCGGGATCTTCGACCTGGGCCGTGTTCGCGGCGACGACCATTTCGAGAACCTGCCCGATCCGCTCCTTGTCGGTGATCAGCATGACCCGGCCGCCGGTCGGACGCACGGCCTCTTCGAGGAGTTTCAGGTCGTCGGGCGAAACGGCGCGCCCGTCATAGATCGAGCGCGTGCATTGCCGCGCCGCGATCGGTTCGAACAGCGGATCGACCGCCGCCGGGCCGCTGCCGAGCGATACGTTGACGGCGCCATCGCCCAGAAGGTCGAAACCGATCGCCGAGGACCTGCCGGCGGCGCCCGCCGCCAGCGACAGGTTCTCCGCCGCGCAGCCGAGGCTCGCGAAGACATGGTGATGATTGGCGTCCGCCGCGGGCGTCGCGCGCGAGAAATCCGGCCGGATCGTCACGCCGTTCCCGGCGGCCGAAAACCGCCATGGCTGGGTGTTGTGGCTGTTTGCGGCCAGCGTCGCGTGATGAACGAGGTAACGCAGGTCCGGCCCGTCGCCGGACGGCGACGGCGCGCGGATCGCCGCCGCG
>JBAQHA010000397.1:0-6171 GCA_049288075.1 Oricola sp. | reverse complement strand
CCGGCTGCTCGACCGGCAGGTAGTCGGCAAGGATACGAGTCTCGTCGATGGTGTTTCCCACCTCGATGTCGACCATATCGACCGCACGCGGCTCGACGGGCTCGAAGGCGCCGTCGGCCAGGGCTCCGGTCGTGGCGAAGGAGAGAAGGGCGAGGGCGACAAGGTTTCTGCGCATCGTCATTCCGCGGCAACCAGCGCGGCGGGCCTGGCGACCGGGCGCTCCTTGATCGGCCAGTGAATCACGGCCGCGATCAGGCCGAGCGCCACGCCGAGCCACCACACCGGATCGTAGGTGCCGAAAATGTCGTAGAGAAAACCGCCGAGCCAGACGCCGAGGAACGAGCCGATCTGGTGCGAGAAGAACACGATGCCGCCTAGCATGCCGAGATAGCGCGTGCCGAACATGATGGCGACGAGCGAGTTGGTCGGCGGCACGGTCGACAGCCACAAGACGCCCATCACGGCGGAGAAGATGATCACGGACGTGCCCGACTGCGGCAGCAGCAGGAACGCGGTCACCGCGATCGAGCGGCCGATATAGATCAGCGCCAGGAAGATCGGCTTGGAATATTTCTGGCCGATCACGCCTGAGGCGAGCGAACCGATGATGTTGAAGAAGCCGATCAGCGCGATGCCGATCACCGCATAGCGCGCGTCGATGCCGATATCGCCGATATAGGCCGGGAAGTGGGCGGTGATGAACGCCACCTGGAAGCCGCAGACAAAGAACCCGGCGGTCAGCAGCAGATAGCTCTGGTGGCCGAAAGCCTCGCGCAGCGCCGCGCCGATCGACTGGTCGACATCGGTCTGCTTCTGCGTGCCTGAGGAGGAATTGCCGCGCAGCGGTATCGCCAGCACCGGCACGATCAGCATCATCGCCGACATCACCAGCAGCGAGTCCGACCAGCCGAGCTTGCTGATCAGGATCTGGCTGAAGGGCGCGAAAAGGAACATGCCGGCCGAGCCCGCGGCCGTGCCCATGCCAAAGGCGAGGGACCGCTGCTCCGGCGTGACGTTGCGCGCGAAGGAGGCGAGGATGATGCCGAACGAGCCGGACGCGATGCCCAGGCCGACGAGCAGTCCGCCGCCAACATGCAGGTACCAGATGCTCTGCGGCGTCGCCATGAGGAACAGGCCGGATGCATACAGGATCGCCGAAAGCGCCAGTACGCGCCATGTGCCCTTCTTGTCGGCGAGCGCGCCGAAGAGCGGTTGGCCGATGCCCCACATCAGGTTCTGGATTGCCATGGCGAGGCCGAAATCGGACCGCGACCAGCCTGTGTCTGCCAGCATGGGAAGCTGGAAGAAACCCATCGCCGAGCGCGGGCCGAAGGTCAGCGCGGCGATCAGGCAGCCGCTGGCGATGATGAGCCAGGGAAAGTCGCTGCGGGAGGGGGATTGCGTGGCAACGGTCATCGGGAGGCTCCGCACTGTCGGTGGCCGAGCAATATTCGCCTTCGCGGGCCTAGCCAAGCGTAATGTTCATTGAGGCCCAGTTCAATTTTTGATGTATCGTTCAATGAAATTGAACTTGCCCGCCGCCATTCAGGCGAAACAGGAGCGTAGCCAGTCGGCGAACAGGGCCGCGGGTTCTGACAGACGCGCGCCCTCGCGGCTGACCAGCCAGTACCCGCCATAGTCGAGCGTCAGTTGGAAGGGGCGGACGAGAGTCCCGTCGGCAAGGCGGTCCGACGCGAGTGTCAGGTCCATGATCGCGGCGCCCTGTCCGCCGAGAACGGCATTCATGACCAGTCCGCCATCGGGGAAGACCGAGCCGCGGTCGAGATCGCCCCGCGTCACGCCGGCCGCCGCGAGCCACTGTTCCCACAATTGCCGGTTTTCCTCGTGCAGAAGCGGCCAATCCAGCAGGTCCTTCGGCGTTTCGAGCGCCGGCCCGGCTTCGAGGCTCGAGCGCGCGACGACCGGCGTCACGCGTGTGTCGCACAGCCGAACAGCCCGCGTTCTCGGCCAGCCTGTCGCTGTCGCGCTGAAGCGGATGGCGATTTCGGCGGGGTGCGCCCGGAAATCGACCAGGCGCGGGTCGGCGTCGAGATTGACGTCGATTTCCGGATGCAGGCGCCGGAAATCGGCCAGGTGCGACACCAGCCAGCAGGAGGCGAAGGAGGGCTCGACGCTGATCGTCACCTCGGCGCTGCCCGGGCGCGCGCGCATGTCGCGCAGACTGTCTTCGATGGCGTCGAAGGATTGGGTCAGGACGGCGAGCAGTTTCGCGCCGTCGCGCGTCAGCGCGACCTTGCGGTGCTGGCGCACGAACAGGGCCGTGCCGAGCGCGTCCTCCAGTTCGCGCACCTGGCGGCTGATCGCCGCCTGCGAAACGAACAGCTCCTGCGCGGCCGCCGTGAAGCTCTGCAGCCGTCCCGCGGCCTCGAAACTGCGCAACGCGGTCAATGGCAGTCGTGCCCGTTTCATGCATAACCTCAGGTTATCCGAGGCTGACGAATAACTCGTTTGAGCGATGCCGGCAAGGCGCGTCTCATGGCGCTCAAAGGAGTTGCCATCATGATCGAAGAACTGCTCAGCGTGTTTTCCCGGACAGTCCGGCTCGTCACCTTCCAGATTTCCATGCCGGGGCCCGTGCGGGACAAGCCCCGCCATTCGAACAGGGATGAATCCCCGCGGCGCCATTCCTCGCATCGGTCTTCGCGATAGACAGGCGCCGGGCGGCGAGAGAAAGTGTCGGTATGTGTGATACTTAACACCGGTGTCGTGATCGGTGTATGTATTCGCGAAAGGGGTTGCTCGCGTATTTCGCCCGAAAACGGGCGTATACCGTCTGGCGCCGTCCGGAGCGGATAGAGGGGAATTCACATGTCGGCTTTTCTTGCGCTTGTCGAAAGCGCGGTGCCAGGCGCGCCTGAACTGTACGCTCCCGTTCACAATACCAACAAAACCAGGGTGCGGCCGTGATCTCCATACTAATTCTCGGTGGCGCGGTCGTCGTTCTGTTTCTGATGAGCGGGATCGCAAACCGCACCCGCAAGCTGGAAACCGAAGTGGAGATGCTGCGCACCGCGATCGAGCGGGCAGGGATTGCGATCGAACAGGCTCCCGCGGTTCGCGGGATGCCATTCCCGATGGAGACGGAGCCGGCGCCGGAGAAACCCGTGGCAGAAACCGACCTGGAAACGCCTGGTGCCGAACCCGTCGCCATGGATGGCGCCGTCACGCCGCCGCCGCTGCCGGCATCCGCGCCCGCCGCGGCGGTCGCCGCGAAGCCGATGCGCACTGCCGCCGATATCGAGAAACTGGTCGGCGCGAGCTGGTCGGTCATTCTCGGCGGCATCGCCATCGCACTCGGCGCACTGTTCCTCGTGCGTTATTCCATCGAGGCCGGACTGCTCGGCCCGAAGGCCCGCGTTGCCGCCGGCGCCCTGTTCTCGATCGCGTTGTTCGCCGCTGGCGAATGGCTGCGCCGGCGCGACCGGGCGCTCGACCTCCCGGTGTTCCAGAAGGCCGACATTCCCGGCATCCTGACCGGCGCGGGCGCTGTCGGCGCTTTCGGTACGCTCTACGCCGCCCATGCGCTTTACGGCTTCGTCGGTCCCGCCTTCGCCTTCGTCGGTCTGACGGCGATCGGCATCGCCAGCCTGCTGTTGTCGTCGATCCACGGCCCGAAGCTCGCCGCGATCGGCCTGCTCGGCGCCTATGGCGCGCCGTTGCTCGTCTCCACGCAGGACCCGAATCCGCTCTCCCTCGTCGCCCACACGCTCGTCGTCACCGCCTCGGTGATGACCGTTTCGCGCATTCGCGACTGGCTCTGGCTGGCAGTCGGCGGGGTGATCGGCGGCGGCGCCTGGGCCTTCCTGCTCGCGGCTGTCGACGACATCATGGCGCCTTCGTCGGCGGCGATCCTGCTTGCCGGGCTGACGGCGATCTTCGCCGCGACCTTCGGCTGGGAGAAATCCGAACGCCCGAATCCGCTCGAGGATCGCCGCTGGGACAAGCCGGGGGTGATCGCGTTCTGGATGATCGCGCTGGCCTTTGCCGTGCACTGCGTCGCGTCGTCCGATTTCCCGGCCATGGCGGCCGGACTGGTGATCGGGATGCTGATCGTCGCCACCGCCGGCGTCTGGCCGGCCCTGTCGGCGGCGTCCGGCGCGGCGTCCTTCATCGTGCTGTCGGCCGCCGCCGCGATCGACCTGCCGCTGAGGATTTACCCCGGCCTGATCGACGGCGAAGAGGTGCATGATGCCTTCATGCCGGCCGATGTCGGGTCCTATGTCGGCGCGCTTGCCCTCGTCGCCCTGCCTGTCGGAGCCTTCGCGATCCTGGCCGCTCGCCGCGCCGCCGCGACCGCGCCGCGGATGGCCGGAAACCTCGCCATTTCGGGCTCGGTGATCGCCTTCTTCACGCTCGTCATCGCCTATCTGCGCATTTCGCCGTTCGAGACCGATCTGCTGTTCGGCGTTGCGTCGCTGGCGCTCGCGCTGCTCTTCGTCCTGTTGACGGAATTGTTCACCCGGACGCGCCCCGACGATTGGTCCGCGCCGGCGCCGGCCGCCTTTGCGGTGACGGCCGTGGCGCTGCTGTCCTTTGCGCTCGGCGTCTCGCTGTCGGAGACCTGGATGCCCTTCGGTTTCGCTGTCACGGCGGCGGGCATCGCCTGGGTCTATCGCGCCCGGCCGCTTTCCGCCTTGCCCCTGCTCGCCATCGCCGCAAGCCTCCTGGCCGCGCTCGGCCTGTGGGCGAGCGCGCCCTTCTCGGGCGAGACGATCGGCATGACGCCGTTCTTCAACAAGCTTCTCGTCATTGTCGGCCTGCCGTCGGCCGCTGTCCTTTTCGGCGGCGAATTGTTGCGCCGGGCAGGGGCCGCGCGCGCCGGCGCGGTTGTCACCGCGATCGGCCTCGCGCTGTTCGCCTTCTTTGTCGCGCTGGAACTGCGCCACTGGATAAATGACGGCGACATCGCCGGCGGCCGGTTCGACCTCGCCGAAATGGCGGTGCAGACCATCGCCGCGCTCGGCTTCGCCATCGGCCTGCAGCGGGTGGCGCGCTTCACCCAGGCGAAGGTCTACGACGTCGCCTCGCTGGTCGTTGGCGGCGTCAGTGCCGCGATGATCGCCGCCGGCCTGCTGGTCGCCTTCAATCCGCTGCTCACCGGAGACGACGTGGGCGAGGGGGCTGTCATGAACCTGCTGCTGCCGGCCTATCTCGTCACGGCGATACTCGCCGCGGCCGTGGCGCTGCTCGCACGGCCGGTGCGTCCGCGCTGGTACACGCTGTCCTATGCGCTGCTCGCCGGATTGCTCGCCTTCGCCTATTTCAGCATGATGACGCGCCACGCTTTCCTGGGCAACCGCATTGGCATCTGGAAACAGACCTCCGACATGGAATTCTGGACCTATTCCGCCGTCTGGCTGGTGCTGGGCGCGGCGGTGCTGGTGGCGGGGCTGGCGCTGAAGTCTCTTCCGCTGCGCGCGGCGTCGGCAGCGGTGATCGCGCTCACCATCTGCAAGGTCTTCCTGCTCGACATGACGGCGCTGACGGGTGCCCTGCGCGCCTTTTCCTTCATCGGGCTCGGCGTTTCGCTGTTGGCGATCGGGCGCTTCTACCAGCGCATTCTGATTCGCACCGGCAACGCGCCTTCGGAACATGTGGAAGACCCGCCGGCCTGATACCTCAGGTTAACAAGTTCATGGTCATCTGGCTTCCGGGCCGGGAAGGGAGCGCCATGAAGTCGCGATACGAGCAGGATGGGGACGGGGCGAAAGCCGGAACCTTCCGCCTCTCCGAAATCCTCGGCGCGCTTTCCCATGCGCTGGATATGACCGAGGGCCAGCCGGAAGGGCATTGCCTGCGATGCTGCTGGATCGGAACCCATATCGGCGGCGCCCTCGGCATGGGCGCGGAGGAACTGGGCGATCTCTACTACACGCTGCTCCTCAAGGATCTCGGTTGCAGCAGCAACGCGGCGCGCATCTGCGAACTCTACCTGACCGACGACATCGCCTTCAAGCGCGACTACAAGACCGTCGACGGCAGCCTCGCGGCGGCGCTGCGTTTCGTCTTTGCCAGGACCGGGCTGGAATCGGGACTGAGCGAAAGGATCCGGGCCGTCGTCAACGTCCTGCGCAATGGCGGCGAGATTTCCCGCGAACTGATAGAGACGCGTTGCCATCGCGGCGCCGACATTGCGGCCAAGCTCGGTTT
>JBAQHA010000396.1:0-5885 GCA_049288075.1 Oricola sp. | reverse complement strand
GCATCGCGATCCCGAAACTGTGCGCTACCGACATGGTTGACGCCTTCGGCTCGTGCCGGCTCTGCCTGGTCGAGATCGAGGGCCGCAACGGCACGCCGTCGTCGTGCACGACGCCGGTGGCGCCGGGCATGGTGGTCCACACCCAGACCGGCAGGCTGAAGGACATCCGCCGCGGCGTGATGGAGCTCTACATCTCCGACCATCCGCTCGACTGCCTGACCTGCGCTGCGAACGGCGACTGCGAATTGCAGGACATGGCGGGCGCGGTCGGCCTGCGCGACGTGCGCTACGGCTACGAGGGCGACAACCACGTCACCGCGCGCCGGGCCGACGAGCCGAACATGCGCTGGATGCCGAAGGACGAGTCGAACCCCTATTTCACCTACGACCCTTCCAAGTGCATCGTCTGCTCGCGCTGCGTGCGGGCCTGTGAGGAAGTGCAGGGGACCTTCGCGCTGACCATCGAGGGCAGGGGTTTCGGCAGTCGCGTTTCGCCCGGCATGCACGAGGACTTCCTGTCGTCGGAATGCGTCTCCTGCGGCGCCTGCGTGCAGGCCTGCCCGACGGCGACGCTGACCGAGAAATCGGTCATCGAGATCGGCCAGCCGGAACACTCCGTGGTAACGACCTGCGCCTATTGCGGCGTCGGATGCTCGTTCAAGGCGGAGATGCGCGGCGAGGAACTGGTGCGCATGGTGCCATTCAAGGACGGCAAGGCGAACCGCGGTCATTCCTGCGTCAAGGGACGCTTCGCCTATGGCTATGCCAATCACAAGGACCGAATCCTGAACCCGATGATCCGCGAGACCATCGACCAGCCGTGGCGCGAAGTGACGTGGGAAGAAGCGATGAGCTTCACCGCGGCGAAGTTGCGCGGATTGCAGCACCAGTACGGCAAGAATTCGATCGGCGTGATCACCTCGTCGCGCTGCACCAATGAGGAAACCTTCCTCGTGCAGAAGCTGACGCGGGCCGTGTTCGGCAACAACAACACCGACACCTGCGCGCGCGTCTGCCATTCGCCGACGGGCTATGGCCTTGGCCAGGCGTTCGGAACCTCGGCCGGCACGCAGGACTTCGACTCGGTCGAGCAGACCGACGTGGTGATCGTCATCGGCGCGAACCCGACCGACGGGCATCCGGTGTTCGGTTCTCGGCTGAAGAAGCGGCTGCGCCAGGGCGCAAAGCTGATCGTCATCGATCCGCGCCGCATCGACCTCGTACGCACGCCGCATGTCGCCGCATCGCATCACCTGCCGCTGAAGCCCGGCACCAACGTCGCCGTGCTGACCGCAATCGCGCATGTGATCGTCACCGAAGGGCTGATGAACGAGAGTTTCATCCGCGAGCGCTGCGACTGGGACGAGTTCCAGGACTACGCCGCCTTCGTCGCCGCCGAGCGCAATTCGCCGGAAGCCACCGAGGCCTATACCGGCGTGCCGGCGGCCGAAATTCGCGGCGCCGCGCGTCTCTACGCGACCGGCGGCAACGGCGCGATCTATTACGGCCTCGGCGTGACCGAGCATTCTCAAGGCTCGACGACGGTCATGGCGATCGCCAACCTCGCCATGCTGACCGGCAATATCGGCCGGCCCGGCGTCGGCGTGAACCCGCTGCGGGGCCAGAACAACGTGCAGGGCTCGTGCGACATGGGCTCGTTCCCGCACGAATTGCCGGGTTACCGTCACGTGAAGCTGCCGGAAGTGCGGGCGATCTTCGAAGACCTGTGGGGCGTCGAGATCGATCCGGAGCCCGGCCTGCGCATCCCCAACATGCTGGACGCGGCCGTCGACGGCACATTCAAGGGCATCTACATCCAGGGCGAGGATATCCTGCAGTCCGATCCCGACACCAAGCACGTAGCCGCGGGCCTTGCGGCGATGGAATGCGTCGTGGTGCACGACCTGTTCCTGAACGAGACGGCGAACTACGCGCATGTGTTCCTGCCCGGGTCCACCTTCCTCGAAAAGGACGGCACCTTCACGAATGCCGAGCGGCGCATCAACCGCGTCCGCAAGGTAATGAGCCCGAAGAACGGCTACGCGGACTGGGAAGTGACGCAACTGCTGGCCAACGCCATGGGCGCGGGCTGGGCCTATACCCATCCGAGCCAGGTGATGGCCGAGATCGCGGCGACGACGCCGAGCTTCGCCAACGTCACCTACGAGTTGCTGGACAAAGAGGGCTCGGTGCAGTGGCCGTGCAACGAGAAGGCGCCGCAAGGCTCGCCGATCATGCATGTCGATGGCTTCGTGCGTGGCAAGGGCAAGTTCATCGTCACGGAATACGTGGCGACGGACGAGCGGACCGGACCGCGTTTTCCGCTGCTTCTGACCACCGGCCGCATCCTGTCGCAATACAATGTCGGCGCGCAAACGCGACGCACGGCGAACGTGATGTGGCATGATGAGGACCGGCTGGAAATCCACCCGCACGACGCGGAACAGCGCGGCGTCCGCGAGGGCGACTATGTGCGTCTCGCCAGCCGCGCGGGCGAGACGACACTCAGGGCGACGATCACAGACCGGGTTGCGCCTGGCGTGGTCTACACGACCTTCCATCATCCCGCGACGCAGGCAAACGTCATTACCACCGACTATTCCGACTGGGCGACCAACTGTCCGGAATACAAGGTGACGGCGGTGCAGGTGACGCCCTCGAACGGGCCGACGCAATGGCAGGTCGAATACGAAGAGCAGGCTCGCCAGTCGCGCCGCATCGTCCACGCGGAACCCGCGGAATAGGCCCATGTCGCCGGAATCGCTGCGCAGCTTCGAGAGACGTTACCGGCGCGCGGGCCGTGCCGGCGCCGGCCCGCGCATGCTCGCCGAGGAAACGCCGGTGGCGTTGAGCTACAACGGCGCGACGCTCGCGGTGATGATGGCGACTCCGGCCGATCTTGAGGATTTCGCGCTCGGCTTCTCGCTCAACGAGGGCGTCGTGTCGACCGCGGAAGAGGTCGAGGCAATCGAGGCGGTCGCGGCCGATGACGGAATCGATCTGCAGATCCGCATACCGGAGAGCGTTTCCGAAAAGCTGTCCAAGCGCCGCCGGGCGATGGCCGGGCCGGTCGGCTGCGGGCTGTGCGGGATAGAAAGCATCGAGCAGGCGCTGAAATCGCACCCGCCGGTGACGAGCGACTTCACGATCAGGGAGAGCGCCATCGGCGCGGCGGTCGCATCGATGACCAAGGTGCAGCCGATCAACGCAGAGACGGGCTCGGTGCATGCCGCCGGATTCTGGACGCCGCATGATGGACTCGTCATGGCGCGCGAGGATGTGGGCCGCCACAATGCGCTCGACAAGCTCGCCGGCGCGCTCAAGCGGGCAAGCATCGACGCCAGCCGGGGCGCGATCCTGCTGACCAGCCGGGTGTCGGTGGAAATGATCCAGAAGGTTGCCGCCATCGGCGCGCCGGTCGTGCTCGCGATTTCAGCGCCGACGGCGCTTGCGGTGCGCACGGCGCAAAAGGCAAACATAACGCTCGTCGCCGTGGTGCGGGGCGAGGACCACGAGATCTTCACGCACCCGCGACGCATCACAGAAGGGGAAATCGCCGATGTCGCCTGACAAGCTCGTCCGCATGGCCAATCAGATCGCAACCTTCTTCCGGTCGAAACCGCATGACGAGGCGGTGGCCGGCGTTGCCGAACATATCAACAATTTCTGGGAGCCGCGCATGCGCGCCCAGCTTTTCGACGTCTATGCGCACGGCGGCGACGGGCTCGACACACTGGTGATCGAGGCGAAGGATATGATCCGCCCGGTCAAGGAGACGGCGTAGCGCGGAAAACGTCGATCCATTGACCCATATCATTTCGGAAGCGTCCCCGCCCCGCTAGCGTGATCGTGAGGGGGATGTTGACAATTAAACGTCTTTTGCTGTCGCAGAACCTTGAAGGTTTGCCGTTATAGGTGTGAACTGCGGTCCGCACCGTAATCGATTTATACCATGCGCAACCGGGGTTGAGTGTCATGTCGGCGAGCAAAGGGTCCGGTTTCATCCTCGATGATCCTGCGCCCCTCGTGGATGCCCTATCCGCCGACGGTTGGCGGGTGATCGGGCCGAAACTCGGCGACGGCGCGATCGTCTACAACGAGATCAAATCTGCGTCCGACCTGCCGCGTGGATTCATCGACGAACAGGACGGCGGCCATTACCGGCTCCGCGAGGGCGATCCTTCCCGCTGGTTCGATTACGTGGTCGGGCCGCAGAGCTTCAAGAAATACCTCTTTCCGGCCCGCCAAAAGCTGTGGTCGGCGAAGCGTGGCGGCGACGGTTTCGAGATCGAGCCGCATGAAGACGATTATCCGAAGACGGCGCTCTTCGGTGCGCGCGCTTGCGAGATCGCGGCGATCGAGGTGCAGGATCGTGTCTTCGACAATGGCGACTTCGCGGATTCCGGCTACAAGCGCCGTCGCGCCGAGACCCTGATCGTGGCGGTGCAATGCGCGCGTTCGGCGGAAACCTGCTTCTGCGCATCGATGAACTCCGGCCCGCGCGCAAAGGCCGGTTTCGACATCGCGCTGACGGAACTGGAAGAGGGCGGTTTCTTCGTCGAATGCGGCTCGGATTCCGGCGCGTCGATCCTTGACAAGATGAAATTGCGCGCGGCCGGGGAGGCTGACCTGGAAGCGGCGAATGCCGCGACCTCGAACGCGGCGGGCGCGCAGACGCGCTCCATGCCGAAGAACATCGCGGCGCTGCTGCGCGAGAATCTCGAACATCCGCGCTGGGCGGAGGTGGCCGAACGCTGCCTGTCCTGCGCCAACTGCACGATGGCCTGCCCGACCTGCTTCTGTTCCGACGTCGAGGACGTCAACGATCTGTCTGGCGACCATGCCGAACGCTGGCGAGTGTGGGATTCCTGCTTCACGCTCGATTTCAGCTACATCCATGGCGGATCGGTTCGGCGTTCGACCATGTCGCGCTACCGTCAGTGGATGACGCACAAGCTTTCGAGTTGGCACGACCAGTTCGACACCTCGGGATGCGTCGGCTGCGGCCGTTGCATCGCCTGGTGCCCGGTCGGCATCGACATCACCGAAGAGGCGGCCGCCTTCGTGGCGGAGCCGCTCGCACAGGAGGGCTGAGCGCATGAAGATACATGGCTTCGAGGAAATCCTGGCGGAACACCCCGTCTTGCAGCACTTCGACAAGGACACGCTCGATCTCTTGGCCGGGTGCGCGCGCAACGAACATTTCCGCGCCGGCGAAGCGATCTATACGGAGGGCGACGCCGCCGACAAGGTCTTCCTGATCCGCGAGGGCGACGTTGCGGTGCAGATCGCGGCGCCGCAGCACGACCCGATCATCGTCGAGACGCTGCGCTCGGGCGATGTGCTCGGATGGTCGTGGATGGTGCCTCCTTACAAGCACATGTCGGATGCGCGCGCGCTGAACGACGTGCGCGCCATCAGCCTCGACGGTGTCTGCATGCGCAACAAGGCGGAGCAGACGCCGGCGCTCGGCTACCAGATGTTCAAGCATTTCGTGCCGCATATGGCGACCCGCTTCCGGGCGCTGCGCATGCAACTGCTCGACGTTTACGGCACGGCCAAGGAGTAAGGTGGTGCAGGCCCTGACGGCGCAAGACCCGATGCTGCCGCGCCGCTATCGCGTCAAGCGGGCGTGGAGCGAACTATCGGATGTGCGGACGATGGAACTGGAGCCGATCGATGGCGACATGGTTGCCTTCGAGCCGGGCCAGTTCAACATGCTCTATGCCTTCGGCGTCGGCGAGGTGGCGATTTCGATTTCAGGCGACGCGGCCGACACGGGCAAGCTGGTGCACACGATCCGGGACGTCGGCGCGGTGTCCGGGGCGCTGGCCGGCGTATCCGACGGCGACGTGATCGGCGTTCGCGGCCCCTTCGGCACGGCC
>JBAQHA010000395.1:0-4532 GCA_049288075.1 Oricola sp. | reverse complement strand
GATTGCATCCTGGACACCCGAGGGCTTGCCGGTCATCGAGGCGCTCGGGAATGGCAGTTCCGGAACGCTACACGCCCTCGGTCAGGCGGATGGCCTGGCCGTCATTCCGGCAGAGCAGGCACAGGTTGCGCCGGGCGACGCGCTCGGCTTCATCCCTTTCTGTCCGCAAGCGGCGGGAACGCGCCGGTAGAGGATCTGAGCTATGCAAGACGGGGCGAAAGGCCGCTCTAAGCTTCCCTGGGTCCGCTTGCGATAGTGCACCGGGTTGCCACGGCCGCAATCGCGACCCAAACGAGCAAGCGCAGGGTCATCGCGCCGACAGTGCGCATCTCGAATGTCGCGCCTCGGTAGACGTGCAGGCCGAACAGGACGAATACCACTGCGATCGCCGCCACCAGGGCTATGGCGAGCGCAACCGCCCAGCGGCGCCCCATGGCGATCCCGACGCCGGCAAGGACATAAGCGAAGCCCGACAGAAAATTGAACCACAAGACGAAGGGGACCGCATCTCCGGCGGCGGCCTGTGCGGCGGCCCCTCCGAACAGCGCCCTGCCGCCGGACACGATCGTCAGGATGCCGAATACCACCGCGACGCCCGAGGCGATCATGCGTGGCCTGCTATGCGATGATTGCGATTTCATGGCTCTTTTTCCTTCTAATGATCCAGTACCCCATCGCGCAGATGGAACAGCTGGTCGAACCGGTCATAAATCTTCTCGTCATGCGTGACGGCGACTATGCAGGCGTCCTGTTCGGCGGCCAGCTTGCGCATCAGGTCCATCACGATCCCCGCCCGCTTGCTGTCGAGGGCCGCCGTCGGCTCGTCCGCCAGGATGATGCGCGGACTGTTGGCGAGGGCACGGGCAATCGCCACGCGTTGCGCCTCCCCACCCGACAGAAGCGCCGGCATGGCGTCCTTGCGGTGGCCGATTTCGAGATAGTCGAGCAACTCTACGGCGCGGGCCTGCGCCTCGGCCGCGGTCCTGCCCGCAAGGCGCAGCACCAGCGCCACGTTGTCGGTGGCATTGAGGAAGGGCAGCAGGTTGTGGAACTGAAAGATGAAGCCGATCTTGTCGAGCCGCAGCTTGCGCAGGTCCCGCCGGAGCCAGCGATCGTCATAGACCCGCTCGCCGTCCAGCGTCACCCGGCCCTCGGTCGGATCGATGATGCAGCCGATGATGTTGAGCAGCGTGGTCTTGCCGGAGCCGGAGGGCCCGAGCAGCGCAACCACTTCGCCCCTGTGCACCGTCAGGTCGACGTCGCGCAACGCGTCCACGCGCGTTTCGCCCTCGCCATAGTGCTTGGAGACACCGGCGATCTCGATCAGGGGCTGGCGGGTCGAAGCGTCGGTCACGTCAACCTCCGATCGCCGTTGCGGGGTCTACCTTCAGGGCCGCGCGAACGCCGAGCCCGCTGGCGGCAATGCAGACGACGAGGATGATCCCGGCCAGGGCCGCCGCGTTCACGGGCTCCAGCACCACGCGGCGCGGAAATGCGTCCTTGACAAGCAGGATCAGGATCAGCCCGAAACTCCACCCGACCATTCCGAGCGCCACCGATTGCTGGACGATCAGCGCCACAATGGTGCGGTCCGGAGCGCCGATCAGCTTGAGCGTGGCGATCTGTTTCAGTTTTTCCATCGTCATCGTGTAGATGATGAGCGCGATGACCACGGCCGAGACCGTCAGCAGGATGCCGAGAAACAACCCGATCTGCCGCTTGGCCCGGTCCACGACCGAGCCCAGCAGGATTGCCTCCTGCTCAGCCTGCGTCAGCGCCCCGAGGTGTTTCCACTGCCTCACGGTTCGCGCCACATCCTCGGGATCGGCCGTCGGCTCAAGCCGCGCGATCACCGCCGCGACCGTATCCGCGCTCTCCAGAAGTCCGGCGCCGCGCGCTGCCTGAACGCGCTGGGCAGGTGGCGCCAGCTGCGACTGCAGGGTCTGCGCGTCGGCAAGGGTGACGAAGGCCGCGGGATCGCCGCCGGAATTCATCGTATCCTCGACCAGGCCAACGACCGCGAAGCTGTTGCGGCCGAGTCGGATGCGATCGCCGACGACAAGGCCCGTCTCGCGGTCGGCGACGAGCTCGAAGTGGGTCTGGGTGATGCCGCGACCTTCTGCGATGGTCTGCGGGCCTCCGGGGCGGCCGGGCTCGAAGCCGATGACATACAGACGCAAGGTCTCTCCGGCATGGTCGGCCTCGACGGTCTGATAGGTGATGCTGCCGGCTTCGGCGACGCCGTGCAGCCGGGTCACGGCATCGCGGGTGTCGCCGGGTATCTTCGAAGCTTCGGCGAACGGCCCCTGGGTGTCGGCTTCCACGACCCAGAGATCGGCCTGCGGGGCTTTCACGATGTTCAGGGCGTCGGCCACCAGACCGTTGTAGATGCCGATCATGGCAAGAACGACCGCCATCAGCAGGCTGAGGCCAAGACAGGTCAGCACGAAACGGAAGAGGTTGTGACGTACGTCGCGGTAGGCGAGGTTCATGGCGCGGTACCGCCTTGCACCCGCGCAATGCGGCCTTCGGCGAGCCCCTTGACGGGAGCCGCGACCACCTGGGCGCCGTCCGGCAGTCCGCTCACGATCTCCAGTCGGGCGTCTTCGGTGCGATAGCCGAAGACCAGCGGAACCTCGAGCAGTCTTCCGTCCCGCACGGCCCAGACGCGTCCCCGATGCCCGTCAAAGCCGCTGACCGCGACCTCCGGCACCAGCAGGGCTTCCGGCAGCGTCGCCACCGTGATCCTGACCTCGGCCTGCTCGCCGAGATAGGGCTGTGGGGGACATTGGTTGCAGGCGATCCAGACGCGCCGCTCCTCGTTCACCCGATCGCTCTCGATGCCGATCCGCGCCACGGTACCGCTGAAGACCTCGTGCGGCAGCGACCGCAGCCGCACCTCCGCGCCCTGGCCCGGGGCGACCGTGCCGGCGCGCGCTTCGTCGATATAGGCCAGCGTCCAGACCGTTGCCGGGTCCATCAGCGTGAAGATCGGCTCGCCCGCGCGCACGACCGTGCCTGCCTCGACATGGCGCTCGACCACGACCGCGTCGAAGGGCGCCCGTAGGACGCGATACTCGAGGAGCGTCGATTCATAGCGAAGCCCGGCCTCGGCATCTGCGAGTTGGGCATGGGCGATCTCGACCTCGCTTTCGGCAACCGTCAGTTCGGCGGCCGCGACATCCACATCGCGCTGCGCCTCTTCCGCCGATTGCGCGGAGATCGCGCTGCGCCCGACAAGCGACTGCTGGCGCGCGTTGGCCGCCTCGCGCTGCGCGAGGATCGCGCGGGCGCGGGAGACGCTTGCCCTGGTCTTGCCGAGCGTTGCGTCTGCGGCCTCGACCGCCGCCTCGGCCCGCGCCACGCGCGCCTGCTGTTCGGCGGTGTGCAGGCGGGCCAGGACCTGGCCTTCGGCAACCGAATCTCCGCTGTCGACCGCAAGGTCGGTCAGCGCGGCGCCCACTTCGAAGCCGGCCTTCGACACGATCCGAGCCTCTACAGTGCCAAGACCGTAGACGCGCACCGGGACGTTTTGCTCGGCCGACACGACCGGCACGACGAGGGGACGTTCGACGAGAAGTAAGTAGCCCCCCGCGCCAAGCGCGACCAGGATGGCCAATCCAACGAGGCTGCGACGCATCCGGCGAGTCATGTCTTGACCTCCTGCGGCGGTGGAACATGGAACAGTTTGAGTTGCTCGCCGATCAGCCGCGCGCCCTCCGCCTCGAGCCCGAAGGCGCGACTGCCCAGCGACCAGCGGATCGCAAGGCCTTGCACGAGAGAAATCAGCAGGACCGCGCAATCCTCCGGCTCGATGTCAGGGCGCATGGCGCCCCCCGCCTTGGCACTCTTGAGTTCCGCCGTCAGCAAGCCCTGGAAGCGCATCATCAACGCCCGGAAGCTCTGACGCAGTTCGGCATTTTCCGTTTGCAGTTCCCGCGAATGCAGGATGGCCGGGATCGCGGGATTGGCCTCGATCTGGCGCAGTTGAACGCGGATCAGCGCGATCAGCCGCAACTCGGGATCCGCATTCCCGGCGAGTTCCGTCTGCCAGGCCGTGGTCATCGTCTCGACTATCGCCTCGGCCACGGCACGCCACACGGCCTGCTTGGTGGGGAAATGCCGAAAGATCGCGGCCTGTGTCAGACCGACGGCGTCGGCGATCGCCTGCGTGGTCAAGCGGTCGGGCCCAAGCTCGTCCGCCAGCCGCAAGGTGGTGGCGACGATCTCTGCCTTTCGCTGTTGAGCGGATTTTCGGGTCAAGCGTGGATTCCAAGTCTGTTAGTGACTACTCACTAGCTAACACGGCAACGTATCGGTTTCAAGGGCAGTTGGCTTGGCGGAGCGAGGACCGAAGACCGGATCGATGCACGGGATGGCGAAACAGGCGGGATCGGCCCGGGGCCGGATCGGGAGACGCTTTTCTCGAGGGAAGTCTGGCGGAGAGGGTGGGATTCGAACCCACGGTACGGTCTCCCGCACGCCGGTTTTCAAGACCGGTGCCTTAAACCGCTCGGCCACCTCTCCGGAGG
>JBAQHA010000394.1:0-3599 GCA_049288075.1 Oricola sp. | reverse complement strand
CTTCCAGTCCTGGCCGATCCCCTCGGGCGGCGTCCACGCCGGCATCATCCGCCACATGCGCGCGACGAAGGACGGCAACCTGCTGATCCACCAGAGCAGCACCAACCGCATCACCCTGGTGAACCTGAAAGGCGCGGCGGCGACGCAGTAGAGTGGTTTCGGCCGACAGAAGTTCAACCGCCGCGACCTAACTCTTTTGACGGAGTGGCATCCCTTCGGAAAATTTGTTTACATACATTTGCCGCAATGACTGGTGGGCGTCCCGGCCCGCGGTGGCGGTCCGGTCACTGACGCCCTCGAACGCACCTGGAGGCGTCGCGATGGTTCCGCAGTCCGCTGCTCGTAAATCCCGTTTTTCTCTCTGCAAACATCGTCTTCCGGCCGTTCTCGTCGCCGCCGGCACGGCCCTCGCACCGTCGCTCGCCTGGGCCGACGAGACCTGCCAGTCGCCCTACATGGCGAAGATCACCGGCGAGGAAGAGTACGTCTATGTCTGGACCCTGGGCATGGAAGGCGTCGGCGACGGCTCGGACAAGGTCGTCACCGTCGACGTGCGCTCCGGCTCGCCAACCTTCGGCAAGGTGGTCGACGTCGATTCCGTCGGCGGGCGGCACGAGGCGCACCACGGCGGCCTCACCGACGACCGGCGCCATTTCTGGGTTTCCGGCCTCGACGACAGCAAGATCTTCATCTTCGACATCGCCGGCGACCCGGCGAACCCGAAGCTGGTGAAAACCATCGACGACTTCGTCGAGAAGAGCGGCGGCGTGGTCGGGCCGCACGGCGCCTACGCCCTGCCCGGCCGCGTCCTGATCTCCGGCCTCTCCAACACCGACAAGACCGGGCGCACCGGCCTGGTCGAATACACCAACGACGGCCAGTACATCGCGACCCACTGGATGCCGACGGCCAAGGAGCCGAACGGCGCCGCCAACGCCGAGAAGGCCGACGGCTACGGCTACGACGCCCGCGTGCTGCCGCGCCGCAACGTGATGCTCAGTTCCTCCTTCACCGGCTGGAACAACTACATGCGCCCGCTGGGCGAGGTGGTGAACGACCCCGAGGCGATGAAGGCCTTCGGCGGCACCATGGTCCTGTGGGACTTCCACGCCCGCAAGCCGCGCCAGGTCTTCGAGGTGCCAGGCGTGCCGCTGGAGGTGCGCTGGGCCTGGGGGCCGAAGAACAACTACGCCTTCACCTCGACGGCGCTGACCTCCGAACTCTGGCTGGTCTACGAGGACGAGGCGCAGAAGTGGCACGCCAAGTCGGTGGCGACGATCGGCGATCCGGCGCAGCTGCCGTTGCCGGTCGACATCAGCCTTTCGGCCGATGACTCCACGCTCTTCGTCGACAGCTTCATGGACGGCATGACCCGCGTCTACGACGTCAGCGATCCGCATGCACCCGAGCTGATCTACGAGAAGAAGATCGGCAGCCAGGTGAACATGGTCTCGCAGAGCTGGGACGGCGAGCGGCTCTACTACACCTCCTCGCTGCTCGCCAACTGGGACAAGACCGGCGACGACAACGAGCAGTTCCTCAAGGCCTATACCTGGGACGGCAAGGAACTCGCGCCGCGCTTCGAGATCGACTTCCTGGCCGAAGGCCTCGGGCGGCCGCACCTCATGCGTTTCGGCTCTTCGGCGCTCTACACTTATTGAGCATGCGCCGCTTCATCCTGCTGCTGGGGCTCGTGCTGGCTGTCACGGTGCCGAGCCTCGGCCTTGCCCACGACCCGGCCCTCCACCCGCCAACGAAGGTGGAGGGCCCGGCCGATGACTACGTCTACGAGCTGGCCGCGCCCGGCAGCTACGACCTGCCGCGCATCAAGCCCGCCGCCGCTGCGCGGCTGCTGGACGAGTCCGGCGCGGCGGTCGAGCTCTCCGCGCTGTTCGACGGCGGCCTGACGATCCTGGCCTTCATGTACACGCGTTGCGGCGACGTCTGCCCGCTGGCCGCCCTGCGGCTCGCCGACCTGCAGCGCCTCGCCGCGGAAGACCCGCAGCTCTCACAACGGCTGCGGATCGTCTCGCTGAGCTTCGATCCCGACTTCGACACGCCCGCGGTCATGGCCGAGTACGGCGCGATGATGCGGCTGCCCGATACCGCAGCGCCGCCGTGGCATTTCCTCACCGCGCCGGACCGTGCGGCGATCGCCCCGGTGCTGGCCGCCTACAACCAGCCGGTCGCCCGCAAGGCCGACCCCGACGATGCGGCCGGACCGCTCAGCCACCTGCTGCGCGTCTTCCTGATCGATTCCGACGGCTTCATCCGCAATATCTACAGCGCCGACTTCCTCGACCCGCGCCTCTTGGTGAACGACCTGCGCACACTGCAGATGGAAGTGCACTAGGCATCTAAGCCCGCGGCGTCTCGGCCTTCACGCCCCTTCCCTTACATCGAACGGCGTTAGCGTCGCCGCGCGGGCGAGCGGCGACGACCCGAGACGATGCCCAGGCGCCGATCGTTCGCGGGTATGCGCAACGAACTGCGGTTGACCAGCATGATCAAAATTTCGCCCAATTGTGCGCGATAATCGTCCCGACCCCAGGAACACACGAGCCGTCGATGTTTTCAGAAATTAAGTGGAGGCTTGTTAGCGCGATCGCCGCGGGCGTGATGCTCCTTGCAGTTCACGCATTTGAATGGTCGATCGTGGATCGGATTACACCGTTTCTCTACCTGCCATTGGCTGGCGCTGTCTGGTGGGTGGTTATCGGAGTAGGGCTGGCGAGCCTGACGTCTTTGACCAAGATCAGAACTATCGGCATTCGCGCATTCGTTCCGCCAGCCGTTATCGCGTTGAGTGTCTCGATCGTAACGCTTGTGCCGTTTACCGACCTATGGCTGAAGCTTGACTACTCGCTCCATAAGAAAGAGCGCAATGCAATCGTTCAAAGAATACTTGCTGGCAACTTGACATCGAATGTGAGCCACAACACCAGACTCATCGCTCTCGGCGACGCCTATCCGCTTGTATCAATGGGCGGAAACGAAGTTGTTGTGGAAGAGCATAACGGCCACACGTACGTCTTGTTTTATACATTTCGTGGCGTGTTGGATAATTATTCTGGTTTTCTGTACGTATCGGACGGCGGATCGCCATCCTTGTTTGCCGATCTCAATGAACAAGCGACCACCCAAGTCATATCTTTGGAAGAAAACTGGTACTATGCCTCTCATCGCTAGCCAAACGAACAACGCAGGTGACCGCGTGCACCGTCCTGGTGTACCCGAAGGGCGCTGCAACGCAGGAGGCGGAACCACACGGCGCCAATTCATATTCGCTTGTCATCCCGGACAAGCGAGCCTCAGCGAGCGCGATCCGGGATCCATGGCAAAGCCGGGCGCCTGACCCAACCATGGACCCTCGCATCAAGTGCGAGGGTGACGATGGGAGTTGTGGAACCGCCTGCGCTCATGTTTCGCCGCCCCTAAGCCCGCGGCGTCTCCGCCTTCACACCCTCTTCCGCCAGGCTGGAGGGTGCCGGCGTCGCGGCGCCGGCGATGGGCGAGGAGACGTCGGCGATGGCCCAGCACTGGCCCGTCGCCGGGTCGCGCGAGACGCCGGCGGGGCAGGAGTAGAGCTTGGGGAAGAC
>JBAQHA010000393.1:0-2260 GCA_049288075.1 Oricola sp. | reverse complement strand
GGTGCAGCGGCCGTCAGAGCGCCTGCTGCTTCATCCACAGACACGGCGAGGCCCCAAACGCCTGGCAGCCGTTCGGCGATGGGCGCGCCGGACGGTTCGGCCGCGCCGCTCAGGCTGGCGGGCGAGTCGAGTCCGATCTGCAGTTCGTAGTCGCCAAAGGTGGAGCGGCCGAGGGTTGCAAGCGAGCTGCCTGCAAGCAGCACATAGTCGCCCCGCTCAGGCACGTCGAACGTCAGGGCGGCCGCATAGCCAGCGCCGCTATCATCATCGAAAGCCAGGAAGTACTGCTCTCTCAACGTTTCCACGGCCTGGGCTGCGCTCTCGTCCTCCGCCAGCAGGCGCTGGAGGTCGGCCTGGTAGGCGGCCATGGTTTCGTCCAGCGGCGCGGCGCTGTCCACGATCCCGATCAGCGGATCCAGGTTGCCCGAGGTGGACCGCATGGAAAGCGTGAGTCTATCGCCTCGCTGAAGATCTTGGAGCAGGTAAGCGTGGGTCTCTCCAGCCTGCAAACGCGCGGTGATGCGCTGGAGGCGCCCCGGCTGATCCTGCGCGGCCGAGGGACTCGCCAGCATAACCGTGAGGCCCGCCAGGAGAACTCCCACGCTGAGAAGTAAGGCCGCAAGAGGTCGCTGCGTCATTGTTACACCACCTACTAACCCAGCAACGGGTCCCGGGGGATTGGGTCCCCTTCGACCTGGCGCCATGGTACCGCCTTTGGAAAGTCAAACACTGGCTGACTCCTGAGGTTGCTGCCCGCAGGGTTCCCCAAGAACCCTGCGGGCAGCGAATGTTTCTTGTAACGGTCGCGCCCGGCGCTACTGCCGCGCCATGGCAATCCGCATGTCAGCTTCCGTATCCGGGATCAGCTCGCCGGACAGGTCCATGGTGACCCGTTTGATCGTTCCGGTGAAACGGAACGCATCTCCGTAGTAATCTGGCGCCACGCGGTCGCCGCCGTCATAGCCGCAGGTCAAACCTTCCGTTCCCCACATGCGCAGGATCGAGTACGGCATGTCAGTGCTGGCCACCAGCTTGCGGTTGATGTAGAGCTGGCCGCGCGCCGGTACACCCCACCCCTTGGCCACGTCGGGCTGGCCGGTCGGTTCGAATTCGTAGCGCAGCTCAACCTGGCCCTCCGGAATCGTCTCGTTGGAATGCAGCCAGAATTTATCATTGCCGAGCCAGTTGTACAGGAAGTGGAGACTCTGGTCCTTGACGAAGAAGGTGTAGCCGCCGGTGTTACCGCCCTGGGCCAGCAGCACGCCCTCGGCGCCGCCCGGCGGGATCACCACGTCCGCTGTGATGCTCCAGGGCCGGTTATAGGTCTTGGGCGCGGCGGCAAAGGGAACCGGTGACCCGCCGGGGTAGAAGACAACCTTGTCTCTCGGTCTGGCGATGGTCGGACGTTCTACGACGAGGCGTTCGAAGACGCTGCCGTCGATGGGCAGCACCTGGTACTTGCCCGCCTCAGCCCACCAGCGGCCGATCATCTCGATCAGCTTGTTGCGCTGCTCGCCGGCCAGGTTGTGGCACTCCGAGTAGTCCTCGTCCAGGTGGTACAGCTCCCAGTCGTGGGTCTCGATATCCAGCAGCACCTGGTTGTCGATGGGCGTTCCGAAGCGACGGCCCTTCTTGGCGGCCTCGGTGAAGCTGGTGCCCGGCCAGGGGCAGACCGCCCGCCAGCCGTCGTGGTAGATCGCACGGTGGCCGAACATCTCGAAGTACTGGGTGTGGTGGCTGCTGGGCGCCGCTGCTTCATTGAATGTATGAGCGAAGCTCACGCCGTCGATGGGCGCCTGGCTGACGCCGCGGATGCTCTGCGGCGGTTCCGCGCCCAGGGCTTCCAAGACGGTCGGCACCATGTCGATGGCGTGGGCGTAGTGCGGTCGCACCTCGCCGCGGCCCTGAATGCCCTTGGGCCACGAGACGATGAACGGATCGGTGGTGCCCCCGCGGTAGGTCTCGCGCTTCCAGCGGCGGAAGGGCGTGTTGCCGGCGTTGGTCCAGCCCCAGGGGTAGTGGTTGTTGGTTTCGACGCCGCCCAGCTTGTCGAGCATCTTCAGATTGTCCTCGAGCGACTCGGCGACGTTGTTGAAGAAGAACATCTCGTTGAGCGATCCCACCGGCCCGCCTTCGGAGCTGGCGCCGTTGTCGGAGATGACCATGATCAAGGTGTTGTCCAGCTCGCCAACCTCGCGCAGGAAATCGAGGATGCGGCCAAAGTGATGGTCGGTATAGCTGAGGAAGCCAGCGTAGACCT